>NZ_CAWUDL010000009.1:0-102782 GCF_963920945.1 Anabaena sp. CCY 9402-a | reverse complement strand
GTCATTTTGAAATCTCTCTTAATTTTTATTAGTAAATAAGATGCGTTTTCCCTACGTCAATAAGCTGCCGATCGCAATCATCGTTGATTTCTTAAAGGTGTTAGGTGTGACGCGCCGGCTTGGCACAAAAGCAACAGCCATACTTACCTTCAACCTCAGCGCCCCGTTATCGACTTCTTTTAATATCCCGGCAAACTTTGAGGTAATTGACTCCACAGGTAATTATTCCTTCTTAACTGACACTGCTCTGAGTATCCCGCCTGGTTTAGTAAGTGGCAGCGTCACCGCTACGGCAGAAGTCACTGGTAGTTCATATAACCTTGCCAGCTACACGCTCATAGGCATTCCTAATCCACTTACCTTCCTTTCCTCTGTTACTAACCTAGAGGGAGCTAATGGAGGGAGTGACCCTGAGTCAGATGACCAGGTAATTACAAGAGGATTGGTTGAACTGCGTGTGCGATCGCCTATCAGCCAAGCTGATTTTGAGTTTATAGCCGAGACTGAGTTAGGTGTTGGCTCACGCTGTCGAGCCATAGGTTTACTAGGTGCAAATCGCACGAGTAAGCAGTTGGGAGCTATACATCTCTTCCTATTGAATGCAAACCAAGAACCAGCTAACTCTGCACAGTTGATAAAAATACAACAGTTGTTTAGTGAACGCGTTCCCCTCGGCTCATCCTTATATACCAGCCCAATGGAACTGCTTTCCATATCTGCTGATCTTATTGCCAAGCTCGTCCCTGGTAGGGAAGCCGAAGCTACAGCAGATGAGTTGTGGGAGGCTTACCAATCATTCCTAAATCCCTCACAGTATCCACTTGATGAGGACATCATTTTAAATGAAGTGGAGTTTGCCCTGCGAGCCACTGGTGCAATTAGAGATATTGAAAGCCTGCTTCTGAATGGTCAACCACTAAACGTCCCTTTACCTAATCAATACACCCTGCCGGTTGCCTTTAGTCTAAACATGAGTCTGGTCAGTGATGAAGGGGTTGTATTTGAGCTGTTGCGCGGAGCCGGGGAGTTTGAGTAATGGAAACTAAAGAAGCCTGGGATACAGGCAGACCTATATTCTCTCGCCTGCCTGGAGTGTATCAAGAAAATGAAGTAGCAGACTGGTTAACAGTATTCTTTGATGAACTGCTGGTTGGTGCTAAGGCGCAAGTAGACGGCATTCCCCGACAACTAGATCCTTTACTATGTGATGATGTCTGGCTTGACCGCATAAATCTTATATTTGGTTTCAGTGATGAGTATTGGGATAGAGCCTGGCCAGAAGCTAGCAAGCGCGTGCTACTTGATGGAGCATACACAGAGATTTGGAATAAGCGAGGCACAAGAGCATCACTAAGTTATGTCCTCTCTGCCCTGAACATTGAACACACCATTTGGGAGGGGAGTTCATTCATCTTAGGCACGAGCCAGCTAGATATAAATACTTTAGGTGACGGCTCGTGGCGATACAAAATCCTCCTACCCCGCCGCTATGCCTTCAATGGATTCGAGTTTCAACTTACAAGAAAGATAAATAGGTTGTTTGGCAACCTCTGGTGTGAGAGCGAAGTTATTTATGTTGATCAACTAATTATTAGTTAATATGCCAACTTTAACAGGAACTATTGAAAATGGGAGCGTAGTTGTTCCCGGCAAGCTTGTGTTGACATTAGCCAATGGCACGGTTAAAGACACAGCACCTAAGAAAGTATTTGTGCCTAAACCTATTGAAATCCTCTGCCCTGATGGAGTTATCCCTGGTAGTACAACAGTAGAGGAGACGGAGACTAAATTTACTAGTTATCTATTTGAATACTTTCCTCGCATTAGTACATCACCAGATGTCTTTAGCGAAGACCAGTTAAGCCCGTTTCCCTTTTATTCAATAATTCCTAACATTGCTTCTGTAGACCTTGCCGATTTAGTTCCTACGGGAATGGTTAGCGATGTCTTAGCAACTGGAGCTCTACGGATTGCAAAAATCATTGCTAATGATCCTGCATTAGCTGCCAACATCGGCGGTGTATTTCCTAAAGGTGCATATAATAACTCTGCCTCGTACAAGCGCGGCGATATGGTTTCATATCTCGACCGCTTCTTTATAGCCAGTGAAGTAGCTCCTTTTAGCGGTATTATTCCAACAAATGTTGCGTACTGGATGGAAATCCCTATCCAGCCTACAGGTTCGGTCGCACTCGGAGACTCTACAACTTATGGTGCCGGATGGGATGCTTCAGGATTAGCACCCTCTCAGGATTCTGTTTATGACATCCTTGAAATTATTCAAGGTGCGATCGCGCTTAAAGCAAATACCACATCCCCCACCTTTGCAGGAAATGTTATTGTTCCTAATCAAACTGCTGGGAGTAATAACACAAGAGCTGCTAATACGGCTTATGTTGATACTGGTTTAGCTCTTAAGTCAGATTTGACTTATGTAAATACTCAATTAGCTTTAAAGGCTGATGACGCTGCAACTACATCTGCTTTAGCACTTAAAGCTAATACCACTACAGTTAATACAAGTCTGGCATTAAAAGCTAATTTAGCTTCACCTACGTTTACAGGAAACCCTACAGCACCAACCCCAGCAATAGGTGATAACGATACAAGCCTAGCCACTACAGCTTTTGCACAGGCGCTATGTAGACCAGCATTTAGAGTTAATAAAACGACTGGTACAACCACAACGTTGAACTACACAATTCTATTCAACAGTGAAGCTTTAGATACAAACGCGGCTTTTACTGATGATGGTTTTACTTGTCCTTTGGCTGGTTCATATCTATTTGGTGGTGGGGTAGGACTAACAAATAATGATTCTGTGGTGAGACCTTTCAACATAAACATTAATGTCAATGGTACGCTGTTCAACACATTAGGACAGATAGCTATTGGTAACGGTGGCGCAACACTACCTCTATCCTCTATATTGATTCCCGGCTTGGCTGTTGGGCAGATTGTAACCATTTCGGTAGTTATCCCAGTGAGTTTTAGTTATACCGTCAACAGTGCTTATTTCTGGGGCTTTAGACTCCCTGTTTAATAGTGAAAATTAAATATATTTGAGAATGGAACTATGCGTAAGATTTTCCAAAATGGCGACCTACTTACTGCTGAGGACGTTAACGCGATCGCCTACCCCGCTCTAGATGGAACTGATTTTATAGGTAAGGGCGATAAACTACCTGACACTGATTTAGACGATGGTGCAGATCAGATTAAATCAAGATTTTACAACTTCTACGACCGCTTAAAAGTAAGTCACTCAACTGGGCTTACTTTTTCTTATTTAGGAGGAAGTGTTTTACTTTCTTCAGGTGTAACTGTTGCTATTTCAGCAGCTACTATCGCGGTAGTAGACAACGCCACTTCTTATATTTATGTATCTAATGTTGGTGTAGTTGCAACTGCTTCTACTCTACCCAATGAATGTTACCCATTAGCTAAGGTTACTACTTTAAGTGGTACTATATCCGGCTCAGTTGTAGACCTACGCGACAAACTCATTGATAGAGTGACTCCCGCCTCAATCCCCGCTACTTCTAGCTTTTTACCTGGAATGAGTATTGATTTCTGGGGAGCAACTCTTCCTGCTGGGTGGCTTTGGTGTGATGGAGCTACTTATGCAATCTCAACTTATCCTGCTTTGGCTGCTGCTTTAGGAGCAACATTTGAAGTAGGTGGTGGTAACTTTAGAGTGCCAGATAAAAGAGGTAGAACTTCTGTAGGTGCTGGTGCTGGAACTGGGTTAACTGCTAGAACAGTTGGTCAAACTTTTGGCAACGAAAGTCATACCTTAACCGTTAGTGAAATGCCATCCCATAATCACGGAGTTAGTGACTCAGGACATAATCACGGAGTTACCGAGAATCCCCACACCCACGGATTATCAGACCCTGGACACTTGCACTCTTTCTATGCAAATACCACTGATGGTAATAGTGCAGACCGCGATCGCACCGATGGCTTTATGTCTAAAGGTGGCGTAGCCATCACTGGTGAAGACACTGGTGGAAAAGGGATGATTACAACCAATGCAAGTGGTAATCAAATGGTTGGTACTTCTGCCACTGGTATTGCTGTACAGGGGGCTAAGTCCGGTCTTTCAGTTAATGCCAGTTCAACGGGAATTACTATTAATTCTCAAGGTGGGGGAGGAGCGCACAACAACATCCAGCCGAGCATTGCTTGCAACCACATTATAAAAATATAAGCTATGCCTACTTTTAGAAAGATTGTCGCTCACCTTCAAGGTGTTGGCGGGGTTGTTGCGCGATCGCCTATTAAAGTTCAACACCTTAGCAGGAATAATGCTGATGGTGAGATTTTCTTAGCTAGTGCTGATACCTTCTACACGGATCTCAACGGAGATTGTGAGTTTACACTTTGGTGTAACGAAGAGGGGGAGGTAGCAAGTCAGTATCGCATTACTTTACCCGATGAAAGTTTCTTTGATACTGTCGTGCCTGTTGGCACTAGTGACTTAGAGTTGTCTGTTTTGGAGGATGGAGGCGTGGATTCTAGCGACCCACAATACACATCATTAATTAGTTTTATCTTGAGTGAAATTGGAGATGTTGGTAGTGGCGGCACTGCAACACCTATTGCTTCTCCAACAGTGTCAGGAAAGGTAAAGATTGACGCAGTTGCAGGCGACCCAGTAGTTTACTTAAAATCTACTGTTGATACTTTGCTTGGGTCAAAAGCCAATACATCTGCTTTATCTGCTCATATTGCAGATGATTTAAATCCTCACGAAGTCACAGCCATCCAAGTAGGAGCTATACCAACATCAGAAAAAGGTGTGGTTAACGGCGTCGCAACTTTAAACGGTTCTGGCACTATTCCTGATAATCAGATTGCATCCAACATCACCAGAGATACAGAACTAACTTCAGCCCTAGGAAGTAAAGCTGATAGCTCTGCTTTATCTGCTCACATTGCTGATGCTTTAAACCCTCACGTTGTTAATGCTACTCAGGTTGGTAAGGATACGTCCCAGTGGAATGCCGATAGAATTCAGGGTGTTACTGTTGATGACTCAGCTAAGGCTAATGGAAGAGTCCTTAAGTTTAACTCTGGTACTAACACCCTTATTTATGCTGATGACCTATTAGGGGAGGCTGGGGGAGGTGAAGCCAATACTGCTTCTAATGTAGGTGTTGGCGGCGTAGGTATCTTTAAACAAAAAGCTGGGGTTAACTTTGAGCTAAGAAACATCAACGCAGGCTCAAATAGAATCACCGTAACTCTTGATGCTACTAATAACGAAGTTGATATAGATGTTAACCAAGCTAACTTAACCTTAACTTCTATTGGTGGTACTCTTTCGATAGCCAAAGGAGGAACGGGGGCAACTACAGCAGGCGCAGCTCTAACGGCTTTGGGTGCGATCGCAAGTACAGAAAAGGGGGCTAACAATGGACTAGCTACTTTAGATAGTGGTGGAACTATCCCTGATTCTCAAATCCCGGCAAGTATTACTAGAGATTCAGAACTAACTTCAGGGTTGAGTGGTAAAGCTGATGCTTCAGCACTGACTACTCACATAGCAGATGATGATAACCCACACGTTGTAACTGCTGCACAGGTGGGTAACGCAACCGCTCAATGGAATGCTAGCGCAATCCAAGGTATTTCTGTTAGCACCACTACGCCCACGGTTGACCAAGTTTTAAAATACAACGGAACGATTTGGATTCCTGCTGACGATGAAGAGGGATCTGGTGGGGGGTCTACCCCCGCAATAATTAATGCCACTTATACGAGTGGGCTTTGGTATTACAGCTTTCCAGCCACCGCAACAACTACCGCAGGGTTTAACGCCGGATGGATTACTTATACTCCTGTTGTTGTGCGCGATGACTTAACGATTTCTGAGGTCGGGATAAATGTTACAACTTTCGCTGCTAGCTCGACCGTTAGAATCGGTCTTTATACAGATGCCAACGGTCAACCCAATGAGTTGGTAGTTGATTTTGGTACTGTTGAAGCTACTTCAAACGGGGGGAAAAATATTGTCTTAGGTAGCTCATTACTTATCCCTAGGGGTTTCTATTGGGGTGCAATCCAATCAGATACTAACGTCAACTTAACAACTATTAGCTCATCGCCTATTACTCAATACCAGTTAGGCTCAAGCAGTATTGGCACGACAAACTTTCAGGGATATAGAACAAATGTGGAAACCGTTGCGGCTCTCCCAGATCCCGCAATAATCACACTGACCAATTCTGGTGCTGCGGCGTTGCTTTGGTTTAAATCTGTTTAATTAAGGAGAAAAACATGGAATTTCAATATTTCTCAAGAATGCAGGCAAATGGTGAACCTGCTCGCTATGTTCCATTAGGCGTAGAGGAAAGCATTATAGTAGAATTTACCTCTACTTTAGAGTTGATGGAAGAGGGTTTTTATCCAGAAAGAATTAATGGTGACTTAGTTCTATATGATGATTTTGATGACCAAGGGAACATATTTTTTGATCAGAACGAATACCCAGAACCAGCAGAAGGTTATCGCTATTTTTCAAGAGTTGAAGAGTTTATCCCTCATCGCTATTCACCACTGGAAAAAGGTGTGAAAACAATTAAAACCTTTTACCCGCCCTTTAGATTGGTTTTTATGCCAGAAGGGTTTGTGCCAAGTAGGTACGACAAGACCATTGTGATGTATGACGATTTCACAGAACAAGGTGATTTACTGTTTAACCCTGAAGACTATGAGAACAATTAATCAACGGGCGCTCGCCTAACCCCCTTAACTTCTTTAGGCAGAGTTAAGGGGTTTTTCATAAAAATCACAGGAGTGTTCTTATGAACAGCAAGACAA
This sequence comes from Anabaena sp. CCY 9402-a, assembly GCF_963920945.1. Classification (NCBI taxonomy): domain Bacteria; kingdom Bacillati; phylum Cyanobacteriota; class Cyanophyceae; order Nostocales; family Nostocaceae; genus Anabaena; species Anabaena sp. CCY 9402-a. The sequence goes on along the minus strand of NZ_CAWUDL010000009.1, from coordinate 95,954 downwards.
TAACATCTGTCGTAGCTATATCACCTCAAGCCCAGGATAAAATCATTGACCAAATACTAGTTCAATCAAGCGGCGTGGGTCTGGGTATAGTTCTTTCCGTATGTGGCGCTGTGGCAATAGCTTATTGGCTTAATCTTAAACCCGCTATAGCTAGTTGGGTTGAGAAGCAGCGCGTAGAATCAGAAGCCATTAAATCTCTTAGCGAGACATTTAGTGATTTCGCACGGGAGTATCGTGACTCCGCTAAAGAGATCAAGGATACCTTGGACAATATTAAAGATATCGTCCTTAAAAAGAGATAGTCAATTCGTTCTATACTTAGGGCAGTTTTATGCCAGGGCTTAGGGCAGTTGTATTCATATCCTAATGTGTTATCAGTGATAAATAACTATAGAATTACCGTTACATAAGGATTTTACAAAGCCCGTGACGAGGATTGAACTCGTGACCTCACCCTTACCAAGGGTGTGCTCTACCACTGAGCCACACGGGCGAATTTTGAAAATTCTAGATTTTGAATTTGCATGAAATCCAAAACCTAAAATTGAAGGTGGGCCGGGCTGGATTTGAACCAGCGTAGGCGTAAACCAACGGATTTACAGTCCGTCTCCATTAACCACTCGGACACCGACCCGTATGTCCCACGATTTACAATAATAGCAGCATATTTTAGAAATGGCAAGGGCTTTAGAAAAATTTTAGGAAGTTTGTAGTCAGGACTTTAGTCCTGAAAGTTTCTAAGCACTAAAATCCTGACTATAAAACTGTCTAATCTAGAAGTTCTCCGGTTTCTTGCAGGGAGTGCAAGCGGCGATAAATGCCTTCATGACGCAAGAGTTCATCATGACTACCAACTTCTACAATCTTTCCTTGATCTAGAACGACAATCTTATCTGCTTCCCTGACTGTACTCAGGCGGTGAGCAATGACGATTGTGGTACAAGTCCCTTGAATCGATCGCATCGCTAATTGAATGGAACGCTCAGACTCGTAATCTAGACTAGAGGTGGCTTCGTCAAAAATCAGCACATCGGGTTGTACTAGCAAGGCTCTCGCAATACCCAAACGCTGTCTTTGTCCACCAGATAACCTGACGCCACGTTCCCCAACAACGGTGTAATAACCTTGGGTTAGTTGCTGCACTACTTCATCAACTCTGGCAATTCTACAGGCTTCTTGAACTTCTTCCAAGGTAGCAGTCGGTCTACCATAGGTGAGGTTTTCCAAAATAGTCCCGTTAAACACGTCTACTTCTTGGTGTACGATCGCCAGCCTGCGTCTATACTTACCTACATTCAGGGTGCGAATATCTTGACCATCAATGAGAATTTGTCCATCTTGGGGTTCAAAATAACGCAACAGTAGCTTCACCAAGGTAGACTTACCAGAACCAGAACGTCCGACTAAAGCGACTGTTTGGTATGGTTCAATCAACAAGTTGATATCTTGCAGCACTTTACGGTTAGCATCATAACCAAAACCAACGTGAACAAATTCAACTTTGCCAGTAAATTTATAGGGTAATGTTGTCTCGTCTTCTTTACCTAAAATCCCAACTGATTCATTACCAATTGGTTCTTGTAGAAATTCATGAAATCGCAGCATGGAAGAATAGCGACGAGCAAAAACTTCTGCTAGGGTGCTAATTGGTTCTAACTCAGCATAAGCCATACTAGAAAGAGTTAAAGTCATGACAAAATGACCGAGGGAAACTCTACCATTTACTGTGGCTACTAACGTTAAACTCAAAATGCTAAATACACAAAACTGAATTACGGCTTTTTGCCAAGTCAGCAGTTTCACATAACCTTTGTGAATGCGATGATCTACTACTTTTAGCTCTCGATCTAAACGTTGCTTTTGGCGTTTTAATTCTTTGCCTTCCGTTGCAAAAGCCTTGACAGTTTTGATATTAGTGATTAGTTCAGAAGTCCGGCTTTCCGTATCTTCCATGTATTTATCTAATTTGCTTTCATGCCAAATTATCCGTTTTAATTCCTTCAAGCTAAAGCCAAGTATAGCTACAAAAGAAATTAAATATAACAGAGCAATTCGCCATTCAATCAACACAATAAATACAAAAATTCCCACCACACGAAACATTTTAGGAATTAACTGTCCGGCGATTTCAGGATATGTCCAAGTGTGGTTAGAAATACCTCTAGCAACTCTGCCGGCTATCCGTCCGGGGTTATTTTCATCATAAAATTCTAGTGGGAGAGTCAGAATTTTTTCGATGGCAATTTGGGTTTTATCCCGACGCGATCTTAAGGCGATATCCCAGTGAAACCAACTAGTTAACCAAGGTTGTGTGGGTGCTTTGATTACAGTCACCAGGAAAATTATCCCTAGCAACACACCTAATGATAGAGTTTTATTGGCTGGATAATTAGTAGAATCGGAAAAAATTGCGATCGCCTGCGTCAATGGTTGATCCAAAGGTTGACCAGACAGAACATTTAAAATCTGTCCAATCGCATAAGGGACAAGCAAATCCACAATTTCGTAAATACTAGACGCTGCAATACTGAAAACACTCAGCTTCCAGTCGGGACGAAAGTAATTGAGAAGGTCTCGAAATTTAGCCATGATGCACACTGCCCAAGAGTGCGAGTGTTCGCTTGGAGTTATAATATTACATACATAATACAATTGTAGTCAATAGCTAAATCAATAAATCACCCGAATGGGTGAGAGATTTGAGCGGTGTAGGGGTGTAGATGTTTAAAATCTTTACATCTGTTATTTCTGGGGATAAAATTCTAACCGATAGCGATAAAGAGCTACGGGTTGAGAAACAGCCTGAAAATAATCTGGGTCTTGGGGTGAGAGATAGACAGCAGTAACTTGATCTGCTTCAATCGCTGGATTATTTGTAGAAAGTTGATGATAAGCTGTAGTAGATTCAACTGAGTTTAAATAAGGTCGAGAACCACCTTTAAATATTTGTTGAAATAACTCTGAAGTGATAAATTTTCCCTCTGGTGTATTTTCTGTGGCGCGTGCAGTCACAATCGAAATTAATTGGCGTTCTCCCCGTAAAAAGGTAATTTGACGATTAGGAGAATCAGGATCAACTTTGACTGTTAATACCGTTTCATCTCCCAAATAAGCCCGCGCTAAATTCAAGCTATTAAATGCTCTATCTGCAACTAAATCTTTAGAATGATTATTTATTTTAGGAATTATTTTTAAGCCAGAACTAGGTATTTTTGATGGAATAAACCGGACTAAAAAACTGACAGGTTTGTTGAGTTCTTGGCGATTTCCTTCAAATCCAGGTGTAACTATATTTGGTGCTAAAGGTGCGGCTAAATCTACCAAAGTGCTTTTAACTTCCCAATTTCCCGCCATCCATTCCGGGTAAACTAAATCTCCCGTTGCTGTTTGCACAGAGGTTAGTTTTTTCCACTGAGGAAAGTTAGCCAAGTGTTCAGACAATTCACCAGCTATTGCATGATCATTCCATCCCAATAGAAATAAAAACACTAAGCAGATACTTAAAATTGCTTTTTTAGTCATTAGTCATTAATCATGAGCTTTTCCCCTACTCCCTCAATTAACCCTTGATTCCCTTAAAGCGTTCCTTAGCTTTCTCAAATGCTTCTTGCATTACCGACTGAATTTCTTGGGGATCGGGTTTATTACCACCCATTAAATCACCAAAGTAGACACAGGCGGTTTCCCCTAATGACCAAGTGTAAGCAGCTGCCCAAGATGCCGCGATCGCACTACCAAAACCTGGTACAAATTTAATTAACTCTCTACCAATGGCTTGGGCTAAAAAACCACCTGCGATCGCACTTACAATACCACCGGCTTGCGATGGCGACAAGTTCTGTCCGTAGAGTTTCCCTAATATAGTCACCATCGAAACTTGCAAGGCGGTTAATACAGGCATAGTAGCAAAGGGTAATGGCACAGCCGAGAGGGTAGCCGCCATCACAGCGAATGATAAAATATAACGTCTGCCTGCATCTCGGTAGATATTGCCCAGTTTCTCTGATGCTTGCTTATCTAATAGCTGGTAAATCGCCTGCGCTTCTGCTTCGGGGAGCAATTCTGCCAGGCTATCCCTAAGTGCATCTAAGCCGTAAAATACAGGATTATAGCCATCTTCCTCTAAGGTAAAGTCAATGAGAACCGAGCGATCGCATAATCCCGCAAAGGCTTCTTGAATCGCCCCAAAAGCCCGATTCATCTCCTCATAGTCTGGGGGATAGGTTGGATGGTCACAGAGGCTGGGAGGGTAAATTTCATGCAAGCAGGTAACTGCTAGTAAACAGGGTACTTCTGGGTACTTCTGACGCAACTGTTGAGCAATCTGGCGTAGGGTGTCAGTAGCGAAGTCGTTAATTTTTACTGTCAAAATTAAGACTCTGGCACGTTTGGTTTCCTGTTGTAAGTCTCCTACCAACTCTTGAATAATCGCCTGGGTTTCTTGGTTGATATCTCCTAGCCCTACTGTATCAGTAAAAATCAGCAACGGCAGTTCATTGGAAGGATAAGCATACCGTTCAGTATGTTGTGTGTGGGGACGATATCCCTGTCCGACAATCTCAGCCGACACCCCTGTTAATCCCCGGATAATGGAACTTTTGCCAGCTTGGGGTTTACCGATTAACAAAGCCTCTGTTGTTGGTAGTTCTTTGCGGACTCTCTCTAAAATTTCTGTAATTTCAGTTTCGCTAACACTAAACCACTGTGCTACTGTCTGTGTAACTTGGTCTACAGGTACACGTTGTCTTAAACCTCCGGCTGTCTTCTTCCAGGCACCAGTTAGGCGATTTCTCCAAGATTTTGGTCTAATCATCGTCACTAATTCGTAATTCGTAATTTACGCCGTGTGCAACTTTCTCTCAAACCTAACCCCCAACCCCTTCCCTACATTCTCTTCTCCCAAAGGGAGACGCTACGCGAACGAGAGGCTACGCCAACGCGCAGCGTCCCGCAGGGAACGTAAGAGAAGCAAGCTATGGAGAGGGGTTTCAAAAATAAGTTGCACATCGCGTTAATTTGTAATTTTTTGGTTATTGCTCTCAACTACAATTTTGCCGTTAACTGAGTAGAAATGGTAATTTTTATGCCTTGGACTAGTATCAACAAAACTTAAAAAACCGGGTTTCTCAAGAGCTATCAAGGCTTTCAACCTCAAATATACTCAAGAAATCCGGTTTTTGACCCAGGTGCAAGATGTCAGCCTCACACTAGCAGCTAGGAAAAGAAGAAACAAGTCAAATCCTCTTCATTTCTGCGTTAACAAGCTCCAATTCTGCCAACAATGACGTAGATGGTCTTAAAAATTAGATATACATCGTATAGTGGATGCCAATTGCTTTGATAACGTAGGTCTAATTCAACTATTTGTTCAAAATCTTTTACTTGCGATCGCCCATGAACTTGCCATTCACCGGTCAATCCTGGTTTGACGTTTAAACGTTGCCAGTGGCGGTTGTTATACTTTGCTACTTCATCACCAGTGGGTGGACGTGTTCCCACTAAACTCATATCGCCCATCAACACATTCCAAAACTGGGGGAGTTCGTCTAAACTGGTGCTGCGTAAAAAGCGTCCTACTTTTGTGACGCGGAAATCATTTTTGTTCTTAAATACGAGTCCATTAGCTTCGTTGTCTACTAAAGATTTGAGGTTCTCCGCATCGTTGACCATTGAACGGAATTTCCAAATGCGAAAGGGACGACCGTAAACTCCGTAGCGTTCTTGAGAGAAGAAAATCGCACCGGGACTATCGAGTTTGATGGCGATCGCGATCGGTATAAATACAATAGCAAAAATCAACAGTCCCACCAGACTCCCTAAAATATCGAGACAACGCTTAAATTTTGACTGTACTGATGGATGTTGAGTAAATTCTAATCTCCAGTCTTGATAAGTATCACTTTGCAAGATTTTTTGTACAGGTGTTGGGTACATGGTACATTCTCTAGCCGAATGTTTAGGAACAATGGTAGTATTACTGATTTTCGCTCAGGATATAAACATTACTTCATATAAAACTGATATTTCACAGTATATTTACTTGATCTTCATCTAAATTCAGGAAATCATTAAGTTTTATGAATTTAAGATAAAGAGAGATAAATATATCTCATAGAGGATGATTGGCACAGATTAATATGTATAAAAGAACTCATCCAGCTTAAAAATTGTTCCTAGTGCAAGCTAGCAAGTTAAATTTGACGGGTAAGGAAATTCGTAGAATAGCGTTTCTCGGTTGAGTGAGGTAGAAGAAATCCACCCCCAAACCTCTCCCCCGAAGTTCTGTTCGGTGGAAACGGCCGCTCAGACTTCGCTCTGCCGCGAAGAGGGAACTATGATATACCTCATGTGATGAGGAAATGCTATAGCTTAAACAACTAAATAAGCTGGGCAAAAATCACTATTTAGTTTAAAAAGGTTGAAAAGCTTCTGCAATAAGTTTTCCTACCTTCTACATTTTTGTAATATCTAAATTACATAGGTTAAAAAGTGAAACAAAACTAAGAAAATATCACTTAACTAGAAAAAATGCTTCTATCATTTGCCAGAAGCAGTAACAAACAACTTAGAAATATTATTAACGCAGCGATTATATCAGGCTGTTTTTAGTAAATTAAATTACTTATTATTGATATTCAAATACACAAATGCTCTCTCACTATCGGGGTAGTCAAGACATGATTTCATCTGGGGTCGAAGTAAAAATTAACCGCCTAGAATCCATTGTTGAGCAAATTGGAGAAGCTGTACTCTCTACAACTGAAACAATTGAACGTCTGGCAGACAGATTAGAAAATCTTAGTTGCCAAGTTGAAGCGCAAGGCAAGCAGTTACAGCAACAAGGGTATCAAATTTTTGCCTTGTGTGATGCAGTCCAAAGTCTGGCCGAATCGCAGGATGACTCATTGCAAAAATTGGCTCAACTCACACAAACTTTAGATAAATTGACTTCATTAATTCAGGGATTAGATGAGTGCTGAGTTGTGTTAGCGGTAGCGCGGCTTTTAGCCGGTGCTGAGTAATGAGTAATGAGTGCTGAGTGCTAGTTGTGAGTTTTAAATTTTTCTCCAATGTCCAATGCCCAATTCGCAATGCTCTTAAACTTTTAATTGAGTAACTGAAATATTACCAGAAAAGCAAACATCTACATCACTGCCAGGTGTGCGATCGCGTTTGCCATATTCCCCCACATAATAAAAATCATCACCATCAATGCGATAGTTGACTGGTAAAGGTTTATTACAAGGTTGGCAGAACACCAACTGCGGTTCTGGTTCTCCTGGTTGTAGATGGGGTAAGTTCACGTTCCAAAAACATCCCGATTCTAGGGGACGGTGTAATAAGTCGGTTAAAACCTCAGCCGTCAACTTAGCCGCCAACTCCCAATCAAAATTTTGCTTGGCTTTACGATAATGGGAGATGGCGATACCGGGGATACCGTGCATGGCGGCTTCTCGTACAGCCGCGACAGTACCAGAAATGTAAGCATCAACTCCCAAGTTACCGCCGGCGTTGATTCCTGACAAAACAAATTTGGCATCTTGACACAGTTGCGTTAAGGCAATTCTGACACAATCAGCAGGAGTACCAGCGATCGCATACTCAAAATCAGAACGCCGCTTCAGATTAATTGGACGAGTAGTCGTGACTTGATGACCACAACCAGATTGATGATGCTTTGGTGCAGCAATCAGCACATTTTTAGCATTGACAGCTTGCGCCAACGCTTTAATCCCAGGCGCATCAATACCGTCATCATTAGTTAAAATTATGGTCACGTCGCTTCGCTCCGAATTCAAAATTCAAAAAAACTCTTCCCTGTCACCTGTCCCCTGTCCCCTGTCCCCTGTCACCTATCACCTATTACCTCTTCCCTGTCTCCATCCCAGGCGGTAAGAAAGTTCCAGTTTTCGTCATCTTCCTGATTTTCAGGTTGCTGACTTCCTAGTTCTTTTACTTCTCGCAAATTTTCATAATCGCCTGAGTCTACCCACTTCAAAAGTTCAGATGCTCTCATTACTGTCCAGGGTAGAAGATGTTCCATAAAGCTAAAAGTTTTAGCAAATTGATCCAAACTATCGAGATTATTAAATTCAAAAGCACGAGCCTGAATTAAAAAATCATTGATTGTATCTTCATTCAAATATTCCTGTGGTAAGCCACCCAATTTCATCAAAGCAGTAATCGCCGCATCTAGATTTTGACAAGCCAATAAACCAGCGCGATCGGCAGTAAATTTGGACATAATCATCCAGTTATATAAGGCAATTTCTATACCATTAACAGCTAGTCCACCTATTCCTAATGTTGTACTACTAATCAAGTTCTTAACCACAGGCATAACATGAGCCATTTGTTGATATGCCAGATATTTGCCTTTAATTTTTGCAACTTCGTGTCCAAACACAAACAACAATTCATCATGGGAAAGCCATTCCATCCCTTCCAGATTTATCCCTACTACTGGCTTTTCTACCCCAACGGCGTAGGCTTTAATGTACCCTGTGCCGCGAAATAAAAACAGTTCTGGAATAGGATTAATATTGAGGATGTTACAGGCTTCCAAAAAAGCATCATTGAGACTGGGAAAATTACGAGGCGTGACTTTAAATTCACAACCAGTTATTTGCATCCGCAGTAATTTATCGATGCCATATTCATTGACTTTTTTCAACAATAAACGTAGGACTGGAGTCCGTTCTAAAGAGACGAGTGCTTGATGATCAAATGGATGCTCATAAAACTCTGTTTTCAACCCGATAAATTGTTTTTTTGTCATAAGTTTGGGTGTTTAACATAACAATGTGACATCTCCTACACTGATGCTTTCCTTCGGAACGCTCCGCGAACGCATACAGTGTAGGCTTCCAAGACAATCCGGCTATTGCTTAGGAGGCTCTTGGCTTTAAGTTAAGAACGGAATGCCCTACCGCCCTATTTTTTATATTGATTGCAGGTTATTAGCTTTAAAGCTGTACTTTAGCAGGCTAGGAAATGCTATGATTAGTCGGCTTTTCGTAGCTTAAATTTAATAAAACTTCACAAAAACCGATAAATATAAATGACATCCATGCGTTAATCAGGTCATGGTATAGGTATCATTATTTGATTTAGTTGTATGAATATCTTAATGCTATCTGCCACCTTTCCCTATCCACCTACACGGGGGGGAACACAGGTGAGGACGTTTAATTTACTAAAATATCTCAGTCAAAATCATACTATTACTTTAGTAACTCAACGCGATCGCGATGTTACAGACGCAGAAATCGCCGGTTTAGAGGATTGCGTAGATCACTTAGTTGTTTTTGATCGTCCGCCAGAGAGTGGCACAAATGGGGGAATAGTCAAGAAAATACAGCGATTGAGTCAATTCTGGCTACAGGGGACACCACCAAGTGTGCTTACCCGCTACTCCAGCGAGATGCAGGCGTGGATTGATAGGGTTGTAGAGGAGGGAAAATATGATGTGATGACCTGCGAACACAGCGTCAATGAAATTTACGTGCGATCGCATTTCCAAAAACATCTCAAAACTATAGTGAATGTTCATAGTTCTGTCTACGGTACTTGTCTCAATCAGCTAACAAGCGGTGTTTCGGAAAATGTGCTGCGAGATAAAATTAATTTGCCTCTGTTACGCCGCTATGAACAGAAATATTGCTCTAAGTTTTCCGCGATTGTAGTCACGACAGAAGAAGATAAAATCCAATTGCAGGAATTTAACTCAAAAAGTCACATTGCAGTCATTCCTAATGGTGTAGACTTCGTAACCTTCCCCTACCGCACTACTGACCCACATGGACATAAATTAGTATTTATCGGTGCAATGGATAATCTGGCAAATATTGATGCTGTCTGCTTCTTTGGTAATCAAGTATTGCCAGAAATTCAAAAATATTATCCTGATACTACTTTCGATATTGTTGGTTCTCGACCTACACAGGAAGTTTTAGCACTGCGAACCCAACCAGGAATTACTGTAACTGGACGTGTACCTTCAATGGTAGATTACCTCCACAAAGCAACCGTCTGCGTTGTCCCCATGCGGACGGGTTTTGGAATTAAAAATAAAACCTTAGAAGCCATGGCCGCAGGTGTGCCGGTCGTAGCCAGCGATCGCGGTTTAGAAGGACTGGCTGTAGATGGTGATAATATACCTTTGGCAGCATTAAGAGCCAATCAAACCGCAGAATACATTGATGCCATTAAGCAACTGTTCGAGCATCCACAACTACGGGCAGAATTATCTCACAACGGCAGACAACTGGTAGAAACAGAATTTACTTGGCAGATTGCTGGTCAGCGTTATGAGGAAGTATGTATCAAAAAATAACCCTCCAACCAACGCAGTTACGCACTAGCCAAAAATAAAAGAAACACTCTTCTTCCCTGTCACCTGTCACCTGTCCCCTGTCCCCTGTATTTCTTCACAGTATACTAAGAGCGATCGCAGCAGCGAGGCTAAAAGTCAATAACTCAGCCCTAAAGGGACTGAGCTTGTAAAGAACAAACTTTACGTGTTTGACTAGCTCACTGAGACTAATCCTGATACGCACTTCCAAATACTTCCCCAGTTTGGACTATCTGCAAGACTGTTTGTTCAGTCGTTGGTTAAAGACAAGACATTTTGGATTAGTTGAGCGAGGGGACTTAAACTTTACTCCAAGGATTATATCTTTATGCGAGTACCAGTAATTTCAGCAGACAATACACCATTAATGCCAACAAAACCTAGCCGCGCTAGACGTTGGATTAAAGAAGGTAAAGCAATCGGTAAATTCAACAAACTAGGAATTTTTTATGTTCAATTGACCTGTGTGCCATCTGACAAACAAACTCAAGAGATTGTAATTGGTTTAGACCCAGGAAAAATGTTTTCTGGTGTAGCTGTTCAATCTCAAAAATACACACTACAAATGTTGCATCTAGTTCTTCCGTTTAAAACAGTTAAAGACAGAATGGAACAACGGTCTATGATGCGTCGTGGTAGACGTGGTAGACGAATTAATCGTAAATTATCCTTCAATAAACGTAGCCATCGTCAAGCTAGATTTGATAATCGGCGTAGCTGCAAACTACCTCCAAGTATTCGAGCAAATAAAGATTTAGAGTACCGAACAATCAATTTATTGTGTGAAATCTATCCAGTAGAAACAATTGTTGTTGAAGAGGTCGAAGCACGAGGGAGTAAGAGTTTTAGTCCCGTGATGGTTGGTCAAGGATATCAAATTAACCGACTATCTGAACTGGCTAATGTGGAATTAAGAAAAGGGTGGGAAACATCTAATCTTCGTAAATATTTGGATTTGCATAAAGAAAAATCCGACAAGTCTTTGCAAATTCCAGAAACTCATGCAGTTGATGCTGTTACTTTAGCTTGTTCACAGTTTGTTCAATATAAATCATGGGAAAGTGCTAAAACTCATGGTGCTAGTTGGGTAGGCAATGCAACTATTACTAGTTCTCAATTTACGATTTTACGTCGTCCTCCAATTAGCCGCAGACAACTACATTTAATGACTGCTTCTAAAGGTGGTAGCAGACGTAAATATGGTGGTACTGTAACCCGACACGGATTTAGAAAGGGTGATTATGTCGAAGCTACTCAAGGCAATAAAACATATAGAGGATGGGTTAGTGGAGATACCGAAAAACAAGTCTCTGTCTCTGACCAAAACTGGAAAAGGTTAGGGCAATTTAGTAAAAACAAAGTTCGACTAATTAGACGCTCTATCGGACTAATAAGCACAGTGGTTAAAACCACCCGTGTCGCTTCCCTCTCAGCACGCTTCGTGACTGAAGTTTCCCGCATACTGTGAGGTCTTATGAAACTGCTAACCCCTGTAATTTTGTTTTTTCTATGCCTTACCTTGATTAGTGTGCGTTCATTTGGGCAAACAACTATGACCTCACAACCGCAACTGCTGACCGACCCATTTTTGCAACTACCAACGGAAAATTCAGTCAGAGTAGTGTGGTTTACTGAGTTTACTGGTAAACAACATCAAGTCACCTATGGCGAGAATTTACAGCAAACTACCCCAGCCAGCACCACAAAACTTAGCCGCACACGGGAAGACCAAAACTCACGAGTCGCCAAGCAAACCCAAAACGGACAAGTTTATCAACAACCAGTCAAGCGCAATATCTGGCGACATGAAGCTAAGGTGACTGGGTTAACTCCTGGGGTGCGGGTTAACTATCGTGTCACCAGTATCAGAGAAGACGGTCAAAGTATCAGCAGCGATGTATTTACCCTTGCACCCACCCCCCAACCAAACACACCGCTAAAAATTCTCCTCACCTCAGACCACCAACTCAAACCCATGACCCCAGCAAATCTGCAAAAGGTTGTGGAAACTGTCGGACAAGTAGATGCAGTCTGGTTCGCTGGTGATTTAGTGAATGTCCCTGACCGCGCCTCAGAATGGTTTGATGATAATCGGGGGAATGGGTTTTTTCCTGGGTTGCAAGGTCGCGCTAGTTATGAAATAGAACACAACGGCGTGAAGACAACCTACAAAGGTGGGCAAATCATTCAACACGCACCCATGTATACTTGCATTGGCAATCATGAAGTCATGGGCAGATTAGCCAGAACTGGCAGCTTAGATGGTGAATTTAATGATACGATTCCCCGTGATGTTGCCCAAAGGTTATATAGTGGTAAATCTTTAATAGATAATTCATTTAATACATTTACCTACGAAGAGATTTTAACTTTACCCCAAAGTCAAGAGGGTGGTAAAAAATATTATGCAGTTACTTTTGGAGATGTCCGCTTGGTAGTGTTGTACATTACTAATATGTGGCGGACTCCTAATTTAGATGCCTCCTATAAAGGTAGATATAAGGAAGCAGCAACAGATTTGAATCAGCCGGAAAATTGGGGTTATGGGCAGGTAATTTATGAACTAATTAATAAAGGCAGTCAGCAATATAATTGGCTAGAAAAAGAACTCAATAGCCCAGACTTTCAACAAGCCAAATACAAAATTGTCATGTTCCATCACCCGCCCCATACTTTGGGTGATAACATTGTACCCCCCTACACTGAACCTGTACAAATTATTGAACGAGACACTAAAGGCAAAATTAAAGCTGTGCGTTATGAGTATCCTAAGCAATCAGATTATATAATTCGTGATGTTATCCCTTTACTAGAAGCTGCTCAAGTACAACTGGTTTTTTATGGTCATTCCCATTTATGGAATCGCTTTGTTAATTCTAGGGGAATGCACTTTTTAGAAACATCTAATGTTGGTAACTCTTATGGTGCAGCTTGGGGTGAGAAAAAGAGAGAAGTGCCATTTGGTTATCAGGAAGATTATACTGCGATCGGCGACCCCAATGGCTTAGAACCTGTGTTACCTACAATTAATCCTTTGGTGGGTGAACATAGTAAACCTATGCCTTATCTTGCCAGTAATGATATTACAGTTTTTAGTATCTTTGAAACAGCAACGGGTACAATTAGCAGCTATCGTTTTGATACCCGCAAGCCAGATTCGGAAGTGGTCAAATTTGATGAATTTCAGTTGCAATAATTAGCGTTTCAAAGCTCTCCCCTGCGCTCTCTTTTATTGCTGAGTCGGTGCTGCGAACAGTTGATCAACCAATTGCAAATGCGCTTCTATCAGAGGTATACTTTTGGCAGCAAAGGCTTTCAAATCAGTATCTTGACCCAGTTGTAACAGACGACTGTTGAGGATCAATCCTTCCATGTTTCTATTGATACCAGCTTCATTAACGTATGCCTGATCAAAATTTGCGTCAGATAATTTTGATAGTTGCGTGATTAAAGCTTGATATTTAATACCCATATCCGTTGGTGGAGTAATGGCTTTTTGGGTAGCCAACTGCATTAATTCTTGATTTACAGGTGTATAGTCTTTGATCATCTGCTGGGCATATTGTTTAACTTTATCATCCTGAGACTTTTGTAATGCCAAGTTTGCCATTGCGATTTCTGCCATGCCTGCTTGAACCGCTTCTGTCATATATACTCTATCAAGTTGAGTAATTTGGGTTTGCTCTTTAATAGTCTCAGGAGGATTTTGGGTGATTATTTTAGCAGTGGCTGGTAAGTGGGAATAACTAACAACTGCGATCGCTGTACTTAATCCGACAATTCCTATCAGACTAGCAACATTTGTCTTTAATAATTTCATTTTCTTAATGATTATTATTTTCTAAATTTTGCTCTAAAATTTCAGATGGTAATAACCCTGGTCGATGAGCATCATCAGGAACGCCGTGAGGATTTAATACTCCTTTTGGTAAGTAAACTAACTCTCTAAGTGGTGTCACCATTGGGTCATTAGTAACTTTGTAAGGTAATCTCCCCATAGCCACATTATCCATATTTAATTCGTGGCGATCGTATGTACAAAGGTCGTATTCTTCAGTAAATGATATACAGTTAGTCGGGCAGTATTCCACACAGTTACCGCAGAAAATACAGACCCCAAAATCAATGCTGTAATGGTTGAGTTTTTTCTTTTTGGTGGCTTGGTCAAATTCCCAATCTACTACAGGTAGGTTAATCGGACATACCCGCACGCAAACCTCACAAGAGATACATTTATCAAATTCAAAGTGAATTCTTCCCCGGAAACGTTCGGAGGGAATCAGTTTCTCATAAGGATACTGCACAGTAATAGGACGGCGGTTCATATGGTCGAATGTTACTGATAGTCCTTGTCCTATATATCGCCCAGATGCAAATGAGGTTTGGACATAATCACTAACTTGATTGAGAAATTTAAACATCAGTAAATTACTCTTGGTTAACCCTTTTATTTAGCACTTTAATCACTTTGAGCAATTTCAACCTCTCTCTAATGAATGGATTTACAGATAGGTTGAAAAGTAATTCTCAAGAATGATGTAGCCAGCAAATATTTTTTAAATAAATAGCAATATCCTAACTTGAACAACGTGACTACAGTCTATGCAATCAAAAGATAAATCTAGTGTAAATGCTACAAAATTAGTGTTGCGCCGGAATATGCCAAGCAACGATATGAATCAGCAAAGTATTCCAAATGAGCCAATATTTTCCCCTACAAAGGACGGATTTACTCTATTGTTGCGTAGTAGTTTTATCTTGGGATTTTTAGCCATTTTGTTTGTTGCTGCTATTTACTACGGCATTATCAATCCTTGAAAATTAGAGCTAAATTTGCAATTAGAATGGTTTATTTAAAATAAACCACCGTATCCTACGGTAAAGTAAGCGATGCTCAAAAATTATTTCGGCTGTTAATTGCTTAACAAACTAAAAAAGAGATTCATCCTAATCTCTTCCTCTGGTGAGATGGAAGTAGTAGTAGTTAATTTGTTTATTACTCCTATAGAGACGAATCCATCCCGTTATCTACAAATATAATGTCCTGAAATCCGCCTGATTTATCTCTATAAACACCAGTTTTGCTATGAAAAACGTCAAGAATTGCTAGCTGATTAGCAATAGCAAACTAGTTGAGCAAAAAAGGATGTGATCAAAATACATGGCAGTAAAATATCCTAAATTTAGCCAGGATCTTGCTCAAGATCCAACTACGCGGCGCATCTGGTACGCAATGGCTCAAGGTAACGACTTTGAGAGCCATGATGGGATGACAGAGGAAAATTTATATCAAAAAATCTTCGCTACTCATTTCGGTCATGTAGCGATCATTTTCCTCTGGGCTTCTAGCTTATTGTTTCACGTAGCTTGGCAAGGCAACTTTGAACAGTGGATTAGAGATCCTCTACATATTCGTCCCATCGCCCATGCGATTTGGGATCCTCATTTCGGTAAACCAGCCGTAGAAGCTTTTAGTCAAGGTGGGGCTAACTACCCAGTTAACATTGCTTACTCTGGTGTCTATCATTGGTGGTACACCATTGGAATGCGAACTAACAATGATTTGTACATTGGTTCGGTGTTCCTTCTGTTATTAGCAGCAGTATTTCTGTTTGCTGGTTGGTTGCATTTACAGCCCAACTTCCGTCCTAGTTTAACTTGGTTCAAGAGTGCTGAACCTCGTTTAAATCATCACTTAGCCGGTTTATTTGGTGTCAGTTCTTTGGCTTGGGCTGGTCATTTAATTCACGTGGCGATTCCTGAATCTCGCGGGGTTCATGTGGGGTGGAATAATTTTCTGACCACCTTACCTCACCCAGCAGGTTTAGCACCATTTTGGAGTGGGAATTGGGGTGTCTATGCCCAAAATCCTGATACAGCAGGACATATCTTTGGGACTTCTCAAGGTTCGGGAACGGCGATTTTGACTTTTTTGGGTGGTTTCCATCCCCAGACAGAATCTCTGTGGTTGACTGATATGGCGCATCACCATTTAGCGATCGCAGTTATTTTCATTATCGCCGGTCATATGTACCGCACTAACTTCGGTATCGGTCACAGTATCAAAGAAATGCTAAACGCTAAAAATTTCTTTGGTATCCGCACCGAAGGTCAGTTTAACCTGCCCCACCAAGGGCTTTATGACACCTATAACAACTCCCTACACTTCCAGTTGAGTATTCACCTGGCAGCTTTGGGAACAGCCGCTTCCTTGGTAGCGCAGCATATGTACTCCCTGCCGCCTTACGCCTTCATGGCTAAGGACTACACTACCCAAGCAGCGTTATATACCCACCATCAATATATTGCCGGGTTCTTGATGGTTGGGGCTTTTGCCCACGCGGGGATTTTCTGGGTGAGAGACTACGACCCCGAACAAAACAAAGGTAACGTACTCGATCGCGTCCTCCAGCATAAGGAGGCGATTATCTCTCACTTAAGTTGGGTGTCTTTATTCCTGGGTTTCCATACCTTGGGGTTATACGTTCACAATGATGTAGTGGTTGCTTTCGGTACACCGGAGAAGCAGATTTTGATTGAGCCGGTGTTTGCTCAATTTATCCAATCTGCTCACGGTAAACTGCTGTATGGCATGGATGCCCTGTTATCTAATCCAGATAGTATTGCGTTTACAGCCTATCCCAACCACGCCAACGTCTGGCTACCAGGGTGGTTAGATGCAATTAACGCGGGGACTAATTCCCTGTTCTTGACCATTGGCCCTGGTGATTTCTTAGTTCACCATGCGATCGCACTGGGTCTACATACGACTACACTAATTTGTGTGAAGGGTGCATTAGATGCCCGTGGTAGTAAGCTGTTCCCTGACAAGAAAGACTTTGGCTTTAACTTCCCTTGTGACGGCCCTGGTCGTGGCGGTAGTTGTCAAAGTTCATCTTGGCAACAAACCTTTTTCCTCGCCTTCTTCTGGATGCTGAACCTCTTGGGTTGGGTGACATTCTATTGGCATTGGAAGCATTTAGGCGTTTGGCAAGGTAATGTAGCCCAATTTAACGAAAGCTCAACATACCTCATGGGTTGGTTTCGTGATTATCTCTGGGCTAACTCTGCACAGTTAATTAACGGCTATAACCCCTACGGTACAAATAACCTCTCCGTGTGGGCTTGGATGTTCCTATTTGGACACCTAGTTTGGGCAACCGGTTTCATGTTCTTAATTAGCTGGCGTGGTTACTGGCAAGAATTAATCGAAACCCTGGTTTGGGCGCACGAACGCACACCATTAGCCAACTTAGTGCGTTGGAAAGATAAACCTGTAGCTTTATCTATCGTCCAAGGTTGGTTAGTTGGTTTAGCACACTTCACTGTTGGCTATGTGTTGACCTATGCGGCATTCCTCATAGCCTCAACAGCCGGTAAATTCGGATAAAGTTTTCAATTTCCTCTGACCATTTTGCATCATCCCCCTTTATTGCCATTAGAGGGGGATTTTTTTATGTCATAGGTGTTCGAGTGCGATCGCGTAACCGCCCAGCGTAGCTGATCGCCTCTCAAATTAAATGACTGAGTTTCATTAGATAGATTCTCCATCCTCAAGAGTATAAATATCTGGTTCGTCATAGAGAAAATTGAACAAATGCCCATTCTCTGCCAAATTCATTAACTCGTTGCTAGAAGGATAGGGAATATTGCTCAATAATTTTTCTTCTAAGGACAGACGTCCTTCTATTAGTAAAGACAAAACTAACTGCAATATTGATTCAACAAAGAAAGTTAGTGTTCATTCTGCCCAATCGTCTCAAATGAGTCCAGGAATTATTGGCAACTGTTTTAGATGATTAGATACTAAAGTAATGCGAAGACTAATTGAATGATAGACTACATAGCTCAGTGTAAAATAATAGTTATGTAGAAATTACATTGGGTAACAAAAAGACTGAATTGTAAAGTGATATTACAAACCTTGGAAAAATATTGAGAAATGGTCTGCCAGCCAAACATGGCTCTAACGTAGAACCTATAGGCTAGACTTGAGGCGAATTATGATGAACAAAAATAATATTCAAAACTATCGATTTGTTTGCACCTTGACTTTTGGTGATATATACGGTCAAATAATCGTTTGGTTAATCACCATTACTCTTAGCTTGGCATCAGCTTTGGCACTGATGGGTGCAAGACGACCTGTATATGCTTTAACTACAGTGGGTCTGGTCGTACTGTTGTCCCTACCTTTCTTATTGTTTGCGTTTGTAACTACATTGTTAAATCATATTGAATTAATTTCCGTAGAGCCAGGTGTAAAAACTGAACCTATCCCTGGTAATGTTTCTCAGCAACAACCTGTACAAGCTAGTAGCTGAAGAACGGGGAATGGGGAATGGGGAATGGGGATAGGGGCATAGGTAAAAACCTGCCCGAATATTGGGACGAAAGCCTCTAAATTTATTTATGGGGATTCCCCCTATTGCCTATTGCCTTTTAATTTTTGAATTTTGAATTTTGAATTGATTTATTTCACCTCTCTACAATGGAACAACAGTGTTTTGCAGCCAGGGGCTAAGTATGTTGGAACATGATGTGATTATTGTTGGGGGTGGATTGGCGGGATGTCGTGCTGCTGTGGAAATTGCCCGCACTGACCCCAGTTTAAATATTGCAGTAGTGGCAAAAACCCATCCTATTCGTTCTCACTCGGTTGCTGCCCAAGGGGGGATGGCAGCAGCATTAAAAAATGTGGATTCTACTGATACTTGGGAAGCCCACGCTTTTGATACTGTCAAAGGTTCTGATTATCTAGCAGACCAAGATGCTGTAGCCATTCTCACCCAAGAAGCACCGGATGTAGTCATTGACTTGGAACACATGGGGGTCTTGTTCTCCCGTCTAGACGATGGTCGCATTGCACAACGGGCTTTCGGCGGACATTCTCACAACCGCACCTGCTACGCCGCCGATAAAACTGGTCACGCAATTTTACATGAATTGGTGAATAATTTGCGGCGTTATGGCGTGCAGATATATGAAGAATGGTACGTCATGCGCCTAATTTTGGAAGACAATGAGGCGAAAGGCTTGGTGATGTACCGTCTGCTAGACGGTCATGTTGAGGTACTAAGGGCCAAGGCTGTGATGTTTGCCACGGGGGGTTATGGTCGCGTTTATAACACTACCTCCAATGATTATGCTTCTACTGGTGATGGTTTAGCGATGACCGCACTGGCAGGTTTACCCCTGGAAGATATGGAATTTGTCCAGTTCCATCCCACTGGGTTGTATCCCGTGGGCGTGCTGATTTCAGAAGCGGTACGGGGAGAGGGGGCATATCTGATTAACTCCGCAGGCGATCGCTTTATGGCGAACTATGCACCTAGTCGGATGGAACTAGCCCCCCGTGATATCACCTCACGGGCGATCGCCTACGAAATTCGCGCTGGGCGGGGGATAAATCCTGATGGTAGTGCTGGCGGTGCTTTTGTCTATCTAGATTTGCGACACATGGGTAAGGAAAAAATCATGAGTCGCGTCCCCTTCTGTTGGGAAGAAGCACACCGTCTAGTTGGGGTAGATGCAGTCACGCAACCAATGCCAGTTCGTCCTACTATTCACTATTGTATGGGGGGGATTCCTGTTAATACTGATGGTAGAGTCCGCAGTAGTGGCGATGGTTTCGTTGAAGGTTTCTTCTCAGCTGGCGAGACGGCTTGTGTTTCTGTCCACGGTGCAAATCGCTTGGGTAGTAATTCCCTATTGGAGTGTGTAGTCTATGGTAAACGAACTGGTGCTGCGATCGCGCAATATGTGCAGAAACGCAAGCTACCCACCATAGATGAACAAAGTTACATCACACAAGCCCAGCAAGAAATCCAATCTTTAATTGCACAGCCGGGACAATACCGTATTAACCAAATTCGCCAAGATTTTCAAGATGCGATGACTGAATTTTGCGGCGTTTTTCGCACTGAAGAATTAATGTGTCAAGGATGGCAGAAAATTACAGAAATACAACAGAAATATAATCAAATTTATTTAGATGACAAAGGTAGTTGTTGGAATACAGAACTTGTAGAAGCCTTAGAACTGCGAAGCTTAATGATAGTGGGACAGACTATTTTAGCCTCAGCTATCAATCGCCAAGAAAGTCGCGGCGCACACTTCCGGGAAGATTATCCCCAGCGAGATGATACTAATTTTCTCAAACACACAATGGCTTACTACTCACCAGCCGGGATTGATATTCAATATCGCCCAGTCGCAATCACCATGTTTGAGCCACAAGAGAGGAAATATTAACCCGAATTTTCAGGACATTGGGAGAATGTAGGGGAAAGAATTTTAGATTTTGGGTTTTGGATTTTGGATTAAATCCCAATCCCCTACTTGCTTCCACGACACAACTGACTATCAACTTTACCTCCCGGTACAGTCACAAACTTACTAGGAGACGGTTTTGAAGGTTTGTAGTAAGGACTAAAGTCCTTACTACAAACTTGCTTATCCCTCAATTCAAATTTGATGACCTACTAGTGGTTGACAGTGAGAGTGTCAATGATGATGAAATATTCGCTTCTCAGGGAATAATAAATTTAGCTCATCAGCTAGACACATCTCTGAGGCCTATAAGTTATGTCAGAACTTAATATTAGTGAATCTGTGGCTCATGCTTTAGCTAGATACCGTAACCATTTGGAATTTAATGGATATCATGTTGAAGAAGATGACGACTTACTTTTTTGTCGTCACCCTAGAAAGCATAATTTAATGCTTAGATATATTGATGCTAGAGGAGTATTAATCAGAACAATTTATTCCTGTGAAGCAAATATTAAAAGGATACACATTTTAGAATATATCAATGAATTAAATTCAGAATTTTTATTTATGAAAGCCTATGTTTATGGAGAAGAAAATGATTTATTTTTAGAAACTTTTGCTGAGGGAGAATATGATAGAACCAATTTTTCCATCATGTTAGACAATATTGAATATGATATGGACATACTTATTAATCATAAGCTCACCAAGGATTTTTTGCAATAAATTCATTATTAACAACATGGTGGTAACTAGCCACCATTTTTATTTTTGTTTGAATTATATATCTTGTAAATTATATGAATGAAATATATCTATCTTATGCCTGGAAAGACGACAGAAGCGAATCAGGTAAGCGGCGAGAAGAGTTGGTAGATAAAATTTGCGCAACACTGCTAGCTCAAAACTATAAATTAATCCGCGATCGCAATCATTTATCTTTAGGCAAAAGTATACAGAATTTCATGCGAGAAATTGGGTGTGGTAACTATGTAATTGTAGTTGTCAGCGACAAATATTTGCAATCAGAATACTGTATGTTTGAAGCTATGGAGATTATGAAATCTAAAAATTATGAACAAAAAATATTCCCGATAGTATTAGAAGATGCCGATATTTACAGTAAAGATGGACAATTTAAATATATAAATTACTGGAAGAAACAAGCACAAAAAATAGATGATATCATCAATGCTGATTTGCAACTTAATGCCGATTCAGCCATGAATAGTGTAGCTGATAAAATTAGAGACATTTCTCACAAAGTTGATGATTTTATCCTTTTTGTAGCTGATAAACTCAGCATTGATCCAGCGAAAAATTTTGATTTGTTTATCGAGCAGCTTACCTCAGCTATTAAAAATGATGCTGCAAAGATGAGAAATAAAAAGAGCATTTTAGTAGCTGGTACAGGTAACTATCAACTACCTCTAGAAGTGCATCTGACAGCCAAAAAACTCGGTGAAAAAATAGCAGCGTATGATTACAATCTGATTACAGGTGGTTGGCAAGGCGTAGACTATATAGTATCTGAAAGCTTTGCTAATAAACTAGCACAAAAAAATATTCCTCTTTCCCAGAAGCTAACACAAATAGTTTTACATGGAACTCAGCCCATGTTTAGAGGTGGAACTGTACAATATACAGAAACAGGAATAAATGAGTGGCTCAAGTGTTTGCAACAGTCAGATTTAGTCATCCTTCTAGGAGGACTGGGCGGCACTTATGAAACTTATCTATACGCCAAACAAGAAAAAATTCCCGTAATTCCGATTGTGTGTACTAGTGGTGATGCAAAAAGAGTTTTTGATGAAATGTTGCAAGATTGGGATAACCAACTAATGGGTAACATCTCCATAGAAAAGTTTAAGTCACTAAATCAGTATATCAATGATGAATTCACTGCCGAAGATGTAGTTAATGATGTCATGGATATGGCCAATGAAATTATTTTTGATGCGCGGGTAAGGTTTGAGGAACGTTGGCGCAGCCTTCCCGCAGGATAACCAACATTATCAAGACTTTGTTGGGTTTCGCTATCGCTCAACCCAACCTACTATTCACTTAACCGAACCGTATTAAGATACTCGCAGCAAAGAAAAACGGTAGAGAATAAATTTCTCTACCGTTTGCTAATTTTTATTTGAGAATCAAATCTCAAACTTTAACTAAGACTCAACACCTTGGGGTAACAATTCCCGACGCTGTTGAGAAGTAACTTGGACATTGCCGTTTTCATCAATATCAATTAGGGCGACATCGCCATCCTTGATGCGACCAGACAGAATTTCTTCAGCCAAGCTATCTTCCAACAGGCGCATAATTGCCCGCCGTAACGGCCTTGCACCGTAGCTGGGACTGTAACCTTCTTCGATGAGTCGGTCTTTGAAGCGATCGCTAACTTCTAAGGTTATACCTTTTTCTGTCAAGCGACCAAATACTTCTTTGAGCATGATGTCCGCAATTTCGGTAACTTCCAGCTTGCTCAATTGACGGAAGACGATAATCTCATCTAGGCGGTTGAGGAATTCAGGACGGAAGTATTGCTTCAGTTCTTCGTTCACCAAGGAGCGAATACGGTTGTATTGTGTTTCGGTTTGATCTTCGGAGAACTCGAAGCCGATACCACCACCACCTTTTTCAATTACCTTAGAACCGATGTTGGATGTCAAAATCAGCAAGGTGTTCTTGAAGTCAACGGTGCGTCCTTTCGCGTCTGTTAACCGACCGTCTTCTAAAATTTGCAGCAGCATATTAAAGACATCGGGGTGGGCTTTTTCGATTTCGTCGAACAGCACCACAGTGTAAGGACGACGGCGCACAGCTTCTGTTAATTGTCCGCCTTCGTTATAACCAACATAACCAGGAGGTGAACCAATCAACTTGCTGACTGTGTGGCGTTCCATATATTCGGACATATCCAGGCGGATCATCGCTTCTTCTGAACCGAAGAAGTATGAAGCCAAGGATTTCGCCAATTCGGTTTTACCAACACCAGTCGGCCCGGAGAAGACAAAGCTCGCAATCGGTCGGTTGGGATTTTTCAAACCAACACGAGCGCGACGGATAGCCCGTGAAACTGCTTTCACCGCTTCTTCTTGACCGATGAGTCGCTGATGCAAGGTGTCTTCCATGTGCAGCAACTTCTCGGATTCGGATTCGGTGAGTTTGTTCACCGGTACGCCAGTCCAGGAAGCAACGATGTGGGCGATGTCTTCTTCGGTGACAACGGGTTCTAGTCCGTCACCACCAGCACTGTTGGTTTTGTTTTGGGCGATCGCGCGAATTTCGCCTTTTATTTCCATTTCGCGATCGCGCAGTTCCCCAGCTCTATCAAAGTCTTGGGAACGGACTGCATCATCTTTTTCTTTTAAGATTTGGCGCAGTTCTTTATCTAACTCTTTGGCTGCGGGGGGCAGTTGGGAGTTGATTAACCGCACGCGCGAACCTGCTTCATCAACCAAGTCGATGGCTTTGTCTGGCAGATAGCGATCGCTAATATAACGATCTGATAATTTCGCCGCCGCGACTAAAGCTTCATCGGAGATTTTCAGCTTGTGGTGTTGCTCGTAGCGATCGCGCAAACCATATAAAATTTCTATTGTTTCATCGACGGAAGGCTCACCTACCATGACTGGTTGGAAGCGGCGTTCTAACGCAGCATCCCGTTCAATGTGCTTGCGGTACTCATCCAGGGTTGTCGCACCGATACATTGCAATTCTCCTCTCGCCAAAGCTGGCTTGAGGATATTCGCTGCATCAATCGCCCCTTCGGCTGCACCTGCACCAATGAGGGTGTGTACTTCGTCTATTACGAGAATTACATTACCCGCCTGGCGAATCTCATCCATGATTTTCTTCAGGCGTTCTTCAAATTCCCCCCGGTATTTAGTGCCTGCGACGAGCAAACCGATATCTAAGGTGACAACACGCTTATCTTCTAAGATATCGGGGATATCTTTGTTAGCGATGCGTGATGCCAAACCTTCGGCGATCGCGGTTTTACCCACCCCAGGTTCACCAATCAAAACTGGATTATTTTTTGTCCGGCGACCCAAAATCTGAATTACACGCTCGATTTCCTTGGCGCGTCCCACCACAGGATCGAGTTTGTTATCCGTGGCCATTTGGGTCAGGTTCGAGCCAAATTCATCCAAAGTTGGTGTCTTAGTGCGCCCAGACTGGCCGGTCGCTGAAACCTCGGCGGTTTCTCCCAACATCCGAATGACTTGAGTTCTGACCTTTGATAGATCCACCCCCAGGTTTTCTAGCACCCTGGCTGCTACACCTTCCCCTTCCCGGATCAGGCCCAACAGCAGATGCTCGGTGCCAATGTAGTTATGCCCTAATTGGCGCGCTTCTTCCAGGGATAGTTCCAGAACCCGCTTTGCCCGTGGCGTAAACGGAATTTCCACGGCCACAAAGCCTGAACCCCGGCCTATGATTTTTTCTACCTCAATGCGGGCATCTTTGAGATTGACACCCATCGATTTCAGCACTTTGGCCGCAACTCCTGTGCCTTCCCCAATCAGACCCAGGAGGATCTGCTCAGTTCCAACGAAGTTGTGACCTAAACGGCGGGCCTCTTCTTGGGCCAGCATGATTACCTTAATGGCTTTTTCTGTGAAGCGTTCAAACATGGCATTTTTCCCATCACCTGCGTCGTGCCGGTACGCTGATTTTAGCACAGGCTATTCTTTTGGATGCCTGTATAAAGATAATAAACATCCAAGAACTATCACCCATGTTGATAGGCTAACTGTTATTTTGTTATTTGTTTTTATATGGCTGCTGTACTGAGGAGTTGTACTTTATCAGCATTTCTAGGCTGTGACTATATGCAACAGGCTACATAATTTGAAGGTTTTATTAGGTAGTCACAAATATTTATTGTTAGCACAACTAGGTAGCATTAGTCAATTTTTTTCATAAACATATATATTATTTAAAATAACTTAGCCTTTAACATTAGAAATTTTAATAATTAAATTTGGACAAAATTTAAATTTTTCTCACTAATCTTGAGATGCCATCAAGTACAACAACATCAATGTTTTAGTGTCTTCCCCACATCAAACAATAATAATCATTGTTAATTGTGTGGCTGATTAGTTGAAATTCATCAACAACACAAGGTATGGAGGTTTTGAATGTCAAAATACATAAAGCAGAATAATTACAGAATTACAGATAATTTTGATACAAAACGGATACAAATTACAATCGAATTTATAAAATTTTCCCAATGCAGCATCATGTAATTAGAGCCGCGATTAATCACATCTCTACAAAGCAGTTGTCTATACTGATAGGATTAATTCAGTTTGTAGCGGGAGTCAGTTTTCAATACTGTTTGGTTACTGATGTTGGTTCTGGGTAATACTGAATGAATACGATCGCGAGATAAATATGGAATCCGAAAAAGTTCAACCAGAAAAGCCGTTAGATTATAGAGCCTTATTAACTGCTGCTAAGGAAGCGTTAAAACTTGAATACCAGAGATCAGCCATTTTAATTTCACAACTGCAAGCTATAAAAACTCAGTTAGCGGAAGTTCAGGCTGAAAACAAAATCTTGAGAGAAAGTGTTGATGAAGATGTAATTAAGCATTTTGAGGAGCGCAACCAAGCAGCAGAAGCGCGATCGCTCAAAATAGAAGTGCGTCAAAATTTCCTGGAAGCTAATGGTTGCAAAGATGATGAAAGCTTCGAGACTCTATGGGACAGTATTAAAAATAAGATTCAAATTCAAGGCGGTGAAGTGAGAATTGTTTCTCAAAATGGCACTCCTAAGTTCACCTTAAATGGCAAAGTAATGACCTTAAGCGATTTTGTTCAATCCCTCAAACAAGACCCAATCTCAAGCAAATTTTTCTCGGAGTAAACAACCTACACCGCCTGATAACAGGTTAGTGTAGGCTTCTGGTATTTTAATACTACCAGAACTTTCTTATGCAAAATATTATTTGTAAATAATTAGTTATTTTACCTTTTCCTAGTATTCTCTTAATCTTTATTCAGTAAATTTTTAGTGCCTATTTACACGAATAAAATTACTGGGCATTAATTTTTTGTAGTCAACAAAAATATAAAAAGCTAGTAAGACCTATTCAAGCATAGGCCAACATTTTGCATTGATTTTTTACTGGCGTACAATCATGACAGCTACAATTCTGAACTCTGGGGATATTGCGATCGCTGGTTATAACACTACTAATCCTGATAGCATCAGGTTAGTGGTGCTAGTAGATATTGGTGCTGGTACAACTTTCAACATTACAGATAATGGCTGGCAGTCTAGTGGTAGCTTCAGAACTGGAGAGGGAATTCTTACCTACACTGCACCAACAGATATAGCTGCGGGTACGGTTCTCACGTGGACAAATGGAAACGTAAATAACAATAATTCACCAGGATTTAACTCCAATAGTCCTAGCAATTTTGCCCTCAATGCTAGTGGTGACTCGCTAATTATCTATACAGGGACATTAAACAGTCCAACTTTAATTTATGCACTGAATTCTGGCAACTGGACTAATGCAACTAGCGCGGCCACATCTGCTGAACCCACTGCTGCTAATGGTGGCACATTGGAAACTGGTATTTCAACAGTAGCAATAACTACTAATGGCACAAATGGCTACTATAGCGGTTCTACTTCTGGAACTCAGGCAGAACTTCTAGCTGCTATCTCCAACCCAGCAAACTGGACTGCTAGTTCCACCGTAACTGACATTGCTAATTGGGCATCATTATTTACGCTTTCTCAACCTTTACCAAATATCCAAATCACCGAGTATATGTACCAAGGTACTAACGGTGAATTTATGGAGTTTACCAACCTTGGTGCTACGGGAGTAGACTTTACTAGTTGGAGTTACGATGATAGTGGTCGAACACCTGGTACGGTTGATTTAAGTGCTTTTGGGATTGTTCAGCCTGGAGAATCAGTTATCCTCACAGAAGCGACTGAAGAAGCTTTCCGTGCAGCATGGGGATTGTCTGCTGACGTTAAGATAATTGGCGGACTGACAAGAAATCTGGGACGGGCTGATGAAATTAACATATATGATAATAACGGAAATCTGATAGACCGCCTCACCTATGGAGATACAGTCTTTCCGGGGACAATTCGCACTCAGGCAATCAGTGGCTGGACTGATCCAACAAATCTAGATGCTGTCAATATTAATACTGATTGGATATTCTCTACTGAAAATGATGCCCAGAGTTCCTACGCTTCATCTGGTGGTGATATTGGCAACCCAGGCTTCTATACCATTAACTTTACACCCGTCCCTGGTATAACCATTATTCAATCTGGGGGTAGCACTGATGTAACTGAAGATGGTGCTACAGATAGCTACACAATCGTACTGAAAACACAGCCCACAGCAGATGTCACTATTAGCATCAGTGTTGATAATCAAGTGACAACCAGTTCGCCAACATTGACTTTTACACCTCAGAACTGGAATGTTGCTCAAATCGTTACCGTTGCAGCTGTCGATGATGACGTAATTGAAGGTACACATACAGGTACAATTGCTCATAATGTTAGCAGTAGTGACGCTAATTATAATGGGGTGGCGATTGCCTCCGGCACTGCGCTCGGCGCAATCGCTAACATCATCGTCAACATAACTGACAACGACGCACCACCCAACACCAACGTTAATATCCAAATCACCGAGTATATGTACACCGGTGCAAATGGAGAGTTTGTAGAATTTACCAACCTTGGCACTACAGCAGTAGACTTTACTGGTTGGAGTTACGACGACAATACTCGCATTCCTGGGTCGTTCAATCTGAGTGCTTTTGGTATTATCCAGCCGGGAGAATCAGTAATTTTAACAGAAGCCTCAGCCGAAGCATTCCGCACAGATTGGGGATTATCTGACTCAGTGAAAATCATCGGTAACTCTAACCAAGGTTTGGGACGTGAGGATGAGATTAACCTGTACGATAATAATGGAGAGTTGATAGATCGCCTCATCTACAACGATCAAGGATTTGCAGGGACTATTCGTACACAGAACGCCAGTGGTTGGACGGAAGCAGCAAATCTCGATTCTTTCACAATTACTAATGATTGGAAGCTTTCCACAGTTAATGATGCCCAAAATTCTCGCGTATCTATAGGTGGCGATATTGGCAACCCAGGTACTTACATTCCTAATCCCACATCAACTGTTGGCGCACCAAGAATTGAGGTAAATCTTAGCACAACTGATTTCCTAGATGGACAAAACTTACCAGTTCCCCTACCTATCACTGGTGCTGGTGCAATTAGTGGGGTAATTAACGATCCTACTGATCCAGTAAAGACACTAGGTATTGATTTTACTCTGAGTGACCCTGATACGGCAATTGATAATCTTACAGTCACTGTCACCAGCAGTAATCAAGCAGTTGTTCCTAATGCCAACCTGACTTTAATTGGTACAGGTGCAGAACGGAATCTGAAAATTGATCCGACTGGTGTGGGTTTAGCAAATATTACTGTTACTGTTAGTGACGGTACACTCAGCAGTTCCTACATCATTAACTACGCTGCTTCAACCGGATCTATAAATCCTAGTACCCGCTTCTTAACAGGTACGAGTGACGCTTCTAGTGCGATCGCTATTGATGCTAATTATATGTTCGTTGCCGACGACGAAGATCAAACAATTCGGCTGTACGATCGCCATAATTCCGGTTTACCATTAGCCAGCTTTAATTTCACCTCATTGCTGGGATTATCCGGTTCTAGTGAAGTAGACATTGAAGCCTCAACCCGGATTGGTGATGTAATTTACTGGATGGGTTCTCACAGCAACAACAGTAGTGGTAACGACGCACCCAATCGCGAACGGATTTTTGCCACTCAGATTTCTGGAACAGGAGTCAATACCACCCTCACCTTCCAAGGATATTACCAATTCCTCGAAGATGATTTAATTGCCTGGGATAATGGCAACGGTCATGGTTTAGGTGCTGGTTATCTGGGACTAGCGGACAGTGCAGCCAATGGCATTTCCCCAGAAATTCGTAGCGGTTTCAATATTGAAGGCTTGACAATTGCACCTGATGGTAATACTGCTTATATTGCCTTCCGTGCGCCCAATCAACCCATACCAGAACGTAATCAAGCGTTAATTATTCCAGTTACTAACTTTACCACCATTCTCAATGTTGCAGGTGGTACATCTGGTTCTGCAAACTTTGGTGCGCCTATCTTTTTAGATTTGGGCGGACGTGGTATCCGCAGTATCGAGCGTAACTCTAGTAACCAATACATCATTATTGCTGGCCCCGCCGGTGGGTCTACAGGAAATGCACCTAATGATTTCCGTCTCTACACTTGGACTGGTAATCCTACTGATGCCCCTGTCTTACGTACTGCCGATTTAACAGCGTTGATTGCTAACGGTAGCTTTGAATCCATTGTAGAAGTTCCAGATTCCCTGACTGGCACTACCCAAATTCAACTACTAGTAGATAACGGCGATACCGTATGGTACAACAACGGCACAATTTCCAAAGACTTATCTCAAGACAACTTCCAAAAATTCCGCAGCGAAGTCATTAACTTGAGTTCTCCTATCTTGACCACACCAACCGGGTCAATTTCCCTCAATACTCCCTACTCCCAAGACTTTAATAATCTGATTAATTCGGGTTTGGAAACCTGGACTGATAGCACTACAATCGCTGGTTGGTATACTGCTAGAACCGGAACTGGCACCACAATTGCGGCCTCAACTGGAAGCAGCACCGCAGGTAATCTCTACAGTTTCGGTTTAGATTCAGACCGCGCTTTAGGTTCTATCGGTTCAGGTAACGCAGCCGCAGGTAATTTCTTCTGGGGTGCAAGATTCTTCAACGACACCAGCAATGTAATTGATCAGCTGTATGTTAGCTATTACGGCGAACAATGGCGCAGTGGTGGTGCTACCTCCAATCCTCAAACTATTGATTTCCAATACCAAATCACTGCAACCAGCTTAACTGGTGGTAACTGGATTGATGTCAACAATCTCGACTTTACTAGTCTTGTCAACAACGCGGCTGCTGGCGCACTCAATGGTAATTTAAGTACCAACCGCAGTTTAATTTCAGGAACGATTAGCAGTTTATCTCTCAATCCTGGTGAAGAAATATGGTTGCGTTGGGTTGATATTGACCATCCAGGTACAGATCATGGTTTGGGAATTGATGATTTACAAGTTTCCACCGCCCCATTACCTAGTATCACCTTGATTGAGTCTGGAGGTAGTACCAATGTCACCGAAGGTGGGGAAACGGATAGCTATACCATCGTGCTGAATACCCAGCCAACGGCAGATGTCATAGTTACCATCACCCCCGATTCCCAAACTACAACCAGTGCTACAATCCTCACCTTCACCCCTCTCAACTGGAATATACCCCAACCTGTGACAGTAATTGCAGTTGATGATGATTTAGTGGAAGGTACACACAGCAGTGTTATTAACCATATTGTGACTAGTGGAGATACTAACTACAACGGTCTAAATATTGGTTCAGTCATTGCAACTATTACTGATAATGATGTTTCCCTGAGTGTTACCAAAATCCACCAGATTCAAGGTAGCGGTGCAACCTTCAATTCTGACTTCGGTGGGATTCGCACGATTGAGGGGATTGTCGTTGCAGCGTTCCCTGGTAGTTCTGGTTTGAATGGCTTCTTTATCCAAGAAGAAGATGCAGATGCTGATAATGACCCCACAACTTCCGAAGGGATCTTTGTTTTCGACCCCACAGGACAGTTTTCTGGTGGCGTTGGTGATAAAGTCCGAGTGACTGGAACTGTGAGCGAATTTACCAGCAGCAGTACCAGTAGCCTCACCCAACTTTCTAACGTCAGCAGCTTGATTAACTTGGGTGCAGACATATTACCTACAGCTACTAACATCCAGTTTCCTGTGACTAGCGTCGCAGATTTGGAACGCTACGAGGGGATGCTGGTAAATGTCAGTGCTATGAGTGGTAATTTAACTGTCACCGAACATTTTCAACTAGGTCGTTTTGGTCAGGTCGTACTGTCAGCAACTGGTGCTAGTGACCAACCAGGTACAGACGCAAGACTAGAACAATATACCCAATTCAATGACCCCAGTGTTGCTGGTTACTCTGCTTATTTACAAGATATTGCCACACGCCGGATTATCCTGGATGACGGTAGAGGGATTCAAAACCCTGACCC
Organism: Anabaena sp. CCY 9402-a; assembly: GCF_963920945.1. Lineage (NCBI taxonomy): Bacteria > Bacillati > Cyanobacteriota > Cyanophyceae > Nostocales > Nostocaceae > Anabaena > Anabaena sp. CCY 9402-a. Next base: position 64,111 of record NZ_CAWUDL010000009.1, on the reverse strand, counting down.
AATTATTTTTGGTCGTGGTGGTGAACCTTTAAGTCCTAGCAATACTCTCCGGGGTGGTGATACGGTTGCTAATATCACTGGTGTTTTAGACCATCGTTTTGAAGGTTATCGTGTTCAAACCTCCACTGGTGCGGACTTTACACCAGCTAATCCCCGTCCAGAGAATAAACCAGATGTCGGTGGGACGCTGAAAGTTGCCAGCTTTAACGTTCTAAACTACTTCAACGGTAATGGTACTGGTAGCGGCTTTACCAGTCCTGAACAACGGGGTGCAGAAAACCTGACTGAGTTTAACCGTCAGCGTGACAAAACGATCGCTGCTATTTTGGGATTAAATGCCGATGTTGTCGGTCTGATTGAAATTGAGAATGATGGCTATAGTGCAAATAGTGCTATTCAAGATTTAGTTAATGGACTAAATGCTGTGGCCGGTGCTGGTACTTATGCCTTAATTGATCCAGGAATGCCCCAACTCGGTACGGATGCGATCGCAGTTGGTTTTATCTATAAACCCGGTAGTGTTACGCCCATCGGTGCAGCAGCCACAGTCTCTGATGGCTTTGGTCAAGGTGCTTTTGATAACAACAACCGTAAACCCCTAGCTCAATCTTTCCTGCAAAACTCCACTGGTGAAGAATTTACTGCTGTAATTAATCACTTCAAATCCAAGGGTTCGAGTTCTGGGAATCCTGGTGATGCTGACGCTGGTGATGGTCAAGGTTTATCTAATGGTACAAGGACTCGTGCATCTGAAGATTTAGCCACATGGTTAGCAACCAATCCCACAGGTACGACTGACACAGATTACCTGATTCTCGGTGATATCAACGCCTACGCCCAGGAAGACCCAATTAAGGCTTTGGAAAATGCCGGATACAACAATCTAGTACCCAATACTTCCTACTCCTATGTGTTTGATGGTCAATGGGGTTCTTTAGACCATGCTTTAGCTAATGGTTCTTTAACATCCCAAGTAACTGGTGCTGCAAAATGGCACATTAACGCCGATGAACCAAATGTTTTGGACTACAACACCAACTTTAAATCAGTAGGACAACAAAGTAGTTTATACAGTCCTGATGCTTTCCGTTCTTCAGACCACGACCCAGTAATTGTAGGGCTAAATCTCAATACTGCACCAGTAGCGGGGAATGATACTGCTGTTACTGATGAAAACACAGCAGTTGATATTAACGTCCTGGCTAATGACAGTGATGTCAATGGTGATCCTCTACAACTGAGTTTGGTATCTACACCTGCTAATGGTGTTGCTGTTGTCAATGACAATGGTACGCCGAGCAACTTTGCTGATGACTTTATTACCTACACTCCGAATCTCGGCTACGTTGATAGTGATAGTTTCACTTACTCTATCAACGATGGTAAAGGTGGCACAGCAACAGCATCGGTGAACGTAACTATCAACGCCAGTGGCGACATTATTGGCACTCCTGGTAACGATATTCTCACAGGTACTAACAAGAATGATCTGATCCGGGGTCTGGGTGGCAATGATACTTTACTAGGTGGTAATGGTGATGACACCTTGTTTGGTGGTGACGGAGACGACTATCTAAATGGCGGTAACGGTAATGACACCTTGTTTGGTGGTGACGGAGACGACTATCTAGATGGCGGTAACGGTAATGACACCTTGTTTGGTGGTGACGGAGACGACTATCTAGATGGCGGTAACGGCAATGATACCTTGTTTGGTGGTGACGGAGACGACTATCTAAATGGTGGTAACGGCAATGACACCTTGTTTGGTGGTGACGGAGACGACTATCTAAATGGTGGTAACGGTAATGACACCTTGTTTGGTGGTGATGGTAATGATACTTTAATCGGTGGTAATGGCGATGATCTACTAGTTGGTGGTAAGGGAAGCGATTTATTCAATGGCGGTAACGGCCGCGATCGCTTCTATTTGAGTGATACTCGTAGTGGAGATTTTGATACCATTACTGACTTTAAAGTTGGGCAGGATACAATCTTGATCTCCAAGTCAGAATTTGGAATCAGTCAAGCTTTGGGTACACTTGATCCTGGTTTATTCCGTCTTGGTAGTAGTGCCGTAGCAGCGAGCGATCGCTTTATCTACGACAATACTACAGGTCAACTTTTCTTTGATGAAGATGGTATTGGCAATACAGCCAAAATTCAGATAGGTTTGTTATCGAATAAAGCGGCACTCACTAATAGTAATGTGACTGTGATTGTATAAGCTTTCAGGACTCAAGCCCCAGTTTTGTCAACAAACTGGGGCTTGAGTTCTTCTTTCTGGCTCTGGTAACACAGGGACGTTAAGTGGATCGTAGCCTAATTGTTGAGTAATCCGTTCCCTAGCTAAAGTACGGTACTCCCAAAAATGTTCCCCCGCCGCGCACAGACCTAAATACATATTGAGAACTTGAGGCTTTTTGAGCAGAATTGTCCAGAGTTGTCGCCAAAACTGCCAGCGAATTTCAGGTCGGCGTAAGCCCTGAAGCCAGATAACCTGAGCCACAATCTGCAATCCCTTCCCTGGCGAAAATTGCATAGTTTGCTTGCGCTCAGGAGGTGAATTAATACTGAGACATTGCTGAAAACAGCGTCTGAGATAGTTACTAGGTTCATATAATGTCCAGAATCCTTCTGCATACTCCCGCGCAATTTCATGCAGGGGGCGGGTAGGGATAAAATTCATCAAGGAATTCTGATCTCCCACTTCAGTAACGCCAACACCTTCTACTAAACGCTGCTCTGTTTGCAGACGATTCCATAAAGCAGTGTTGGGCAAAGCTTGGAGGATACCCAACATCGGTTGAGGAATACTGGTTTGTTCCACAAAAGCTTGAATTCGTTCTCCTGCGCCTTGCCGTTCCCCGTCAAAACCGAGGATAAATCCGGCATAGATGAGCATACCTGCGTCATTGATCTTGCGGCAGGCTTCGATGAGTGGATTACGAGTATTTTGCAGTTTTTGTGTTATTTGCAAGCTATCTTGATCAGGGGTTTCAATGCCGAGAAAGACAGCATAAAAGCCTGCTTCATTCATCAGATGTAGGAGTTCATCGTCTTCTGCTAAATTCACAGAAGCTTCGGTGATAAAGGTAAATGGGTAGTTGTGCTGCTTCACCCAAGGAATCAATTCTTTGAGAAAGCGTTTGACGTTACGCTGATTGCCAATAAAGTTGTCATCAACAATGAAAAGTGAGCCTCGCCAACCTAAATCATAAAGATATTGTAATTCGGCTATGGTTTGGTGAGGCTCTTTGGTGCGTGATTTACGACCGTAGAGTGTAATAATATCGCAAAACTCGCAATTGAAGGGGCAACCGCGAGAAAATTGGATAGCCATCATTAAGTAGGCATCCCGTTGCAGCAGGTCAAAACGTGGCATCGGGCTTTGAGTGACATCAGGTTTTTCCACGGAACGAAAGATGCCTCGCTCTTTACCATCTTTGAGTGCTTCAAGAAACAATGGAACTGTCAACTCCCCTTCATCCAAAACCAGATAATGCGCTCCAGAGTTCAGGGCATCTTGGGGGATAGAGGTGGGATAAGGTCCACCGACGGCGACTTTTTTACCTAACCGCACCGCTTTTTGAATCAGGGCATGAAAATCTGGTTTCTGCACTAGCATTGCAGACAGGATAACGATGTCACACCACTGCCAATCAGCTTCTGTTTCCAGATTAACATTGCGATCGCAAAATCTAATTTCCCAGTCCTTCGGTAAAAGTGCTGCTACTGTAATGATTCCCAGGGGCGGTAAGACGGCTTTTAGTCCGGCAATTTTCATAAAGCGATCGTAAGACCAAAAAGACTGGGGAAATTGAGGGTAAATTAATAGTGCTTTCATGAAATCCTTTGTGTAATTTTAGTTGACTCTCTTAGGAGCAAATACAGTCAAAAAGTACACTTGAATTTGCTTACTAGTGCATCTCTCTCAGTCTTGGCAATATTTTATATAATTAGCATTTTGCTATATTATTCAACCTAGGTAAAAACCTGGCCGTTCATCACAAAGGTAAACTAATTAAAACAATAAATTTCTGAGAATACTTTCTAAGTAAATTATCATATGTAATAGACGAATATGTAAATATACCTTAGTAAATACATTTATGGGGCGGTGATTCTAGATCACCGCCCCATAAATAGTATTCTCTATTTTTTAAGTGGTTGCTTATGCAGGAATCAACACTGTGTCAATTACGTGAATAACACCGTTATCAGCAGCAACATCAGGTTTTGCCACAGTGGCATCATTTATTTTGACACCATTAGAAGCGTCAATTTTTACATCAGAACCCTCTACAGTAGTAGCTGACTTCATCTTAACTACATCAGCTGCTAAAACTTTACCTGAGACAACATGATAAGTTAGGATTTTCTTAAGTTTTGGAATATCCTTCAGTAAAGCATCTACTGTACCTTTTGGAAGTTTATTAAATGCCTCATCAGTAGGGGCAAAAACGGTGAATGGTCCAGCACCTTTGAGCGTATCAACTAACCCAGCAGCCTTAACCGCAGCAACTAAGGTGTTGAAAGAACCAGCGTTTACAGCAGTATCAACAATGTCAGCCATGAGTTTTTATTAACTTCATTAAGTTACACAAGCAATGTAAACTTTTTTAAAGTTTCTTGTATCTATCTTTAGGTATGGAATTAACCTCTCCCATTTTCTCGGTTGCCAAATATTTAGAAGCAGAGATTAAAAGCGAACTCCGTCAACGCTAACGATGACAGATATCTATGAGGATATTTTTTTATTTTAGCGATCGCTAAACCTGTGTAATTCATTTTGAGACTGATTCACTGATTCATTATAATATGGGCAGTTGATTTAAATGAGTGGTGAGCATTGGTAATGATGGCTATTATGCTTTGCGATCGCCTACGGCAGGCGGTTACGCCATCGCCTTTTCCCATCATTTCAATGCGCGATCGCCTAAATCGGCAATATTCAACAGCGAATGCCTATTACCACTACTTGATCGCGCTTATATCCAATCTAGTCAACTCAAAAATCATCTAATAAAATCTATATGAGCAGTTACAAGCATCTGTGCTTGCCTTAAAACGTTCCCAAATAAATATGCAGGAATCTGCCAAGCTGCAACTGTCCTTTCTTGAGTAATATCCTGTACGCTAATTGCAATTAATTCATGCTCTGGTGGTTCTCCTTCAATCGCACCAGACCAAGTAAAAGCTAACAAGAAATCATCGTATCCAGGTAAGGATGCAACCAAGCACTCCTCTGAGGCTGACTGGCAATTAATCCCGTATTCATTGGCAAGTGCTACTAATTTCTGGAAATTGTTGGAATTCATCATTGATATTTTGCGTTGTATCACACAGCAGTTACTATGAAATTTCCCAAATAGTGAGTGAGAATTTCAGTTTTTGCTTAAAGTTGAAATTTTTTACCAAAGTTTATCCAGAAATTTTACTACTAATTTCTAGTGTCATTAGCAATAATTGCTACCGTTCTATAAAAGCTTGAAGGGATACTTTTATTTCCTGACCACACACAAGGCTTTAAACTTCTCCTCAAGTATTAATTTTGCTTAATTACTTAGTATACATATTCATTAGGTTGCATTAAAACGCAGTGTAACGCAACACCATATTATATAAATAGGGATGAGTTCCTGAATAAATCTTCTTTAACCCGAACTGACGTTAGTTATGTATCTGCTTACCAATCGTATTGGTCGGATTAAGTAGTATAGGAAAGAAAAACTAGATGGCAATGCGAAAAATTCTCGGTCTGCTTGGCTAGTATCAGTGATTACTTTTCTGGTTATAAAACTCAAAAATTGCCACACCAGATAAATGCGATCTGGCATTCTACTGAGTGGACCATTTATCATCAGGTGCTGAAAAAAAAGTTTAATTATCAGTGGACTTTTAATTTTTGTGAAAAGATGTTTTTGCATCCGTACAGCATAAATTAAAATTGTTGGATCGATTTTCATCTGTTGTTGAATAGCCTGCTTTACTTGATCTGGCAAAGGGGTATTCAGGAGAGTGTTAACTATCAATAGACTAATAAAGAATGGTCTTTTAAGTTCTAGACTGTTTACTTTCTGCAATAATTGTTCCCAATCAAATCTCTGTTGAATACGCAATAATTCAGCTAAATCGCAAATCTGAGCCAAAGACTCTCTACCTTCATTAACTCCTCTGGCAACTTGTACAGCGAGGATGATTAACAAATCATCACAAGAGAATTTGATGATAGATTCACCTTTGAGGGTTAAAGGACTGCTTCGTTGCCACAAAGTTTCAAAATCAGGAAGTTTAAAAGGGAAGTAAGATAAGGGAGTCAGTTCACAGTGCAGATCCACCACTATTTCTGGTTTCTGGCTATGGACAAAAGTTTGTTGCCAACCATAGTAGTCAGCTTCTAGTTGATATTTCTGAGCAATCAATAATTCTTGAGCTTTGACTATATCCTGTTGTCTCACCAGAATATCTAGGTCGCTAAATTGTCTCATGGCTAAATTGCCATAAATAGAAATAGCTAAAACAAGACCTTTAAAAGGAATTGCCCGAATTTTGTGAGCTTCAAAAAGCTTAAGGATGTTAAGCAATTCGTGGCTCAAAAATAAGTTGCGACTAGCATTAGTGTGATAATGATTCTGAAGCTGAGTTAAAACTATTTTGGGAATAGCTTCTTTCCCAACTGTCTTGAGACTCTGGTACAGGAGTGGTATCGTCCCATGATGTGTTGCTATTTCCATGAGATATGTCCAGTCTATATTTTGCTGGAGTATGGTATTAATTCGCTCTGCTGTTTCGGGGTCTATATGAGTTCGGGTACAACACAGAAGTAGCTCGATTTCCGGACGGCTAACCTTTGTTGGCAATTGAGTAATAGGCTTGTTTAAGGTAATCATAAATTACTTATAGTGTTGGGCTTGGGTTTCAAACAAGTTTGCATAGCTACTGCCCAGATTTATCAGTTCTTCATGGGTGCCGCTTTCAATAATTGAACCGTTTGCCATCAGGTAGATACAGTCAGCCATTCTGACGGTTGATAAGCGATGGCTAATCAAAATAGCGGCTTGATTTTTAATCAGTTGGCGGAAATTCTGAAACACCTCTTCTTCGGCTTTAGGGTCTAAAGCACTAGTTGGTTCATCCAACACAATTAACTGTGAATCTCGCAAAAATGCCCTTGCCAAAGCGATTTTTTGCCACTGACCGATGCTCAATTCTTCCCCTTGTTCAAACAATTTACCGAGTATGGTGTCGTAACCTTGAGGTAGCTTACTGATGACATCATCAGCACCGGAACGACGAGCAGCAGCAATGATTTTGTCGTGAGTGAATGGCAGATTGATATTTGCCATCCTAATATTTTCTTTAGCAGTCAGATGATATTTTGTATAATCTTGAAAAATTACGCTAATTTGACTGCGGAGGGCAGCAATTTCAAATTGACGTAAATCTATGCCATCAATGGTAATACTACCAAGGGTAGGATCGTATAAGCGACACAAAAGTTTAATTAAAGTAGTCTTACCGGAGCCGTTTTCTCCTACTAACGCGACAACTTCTCCTGGGCGAATAGTCAGATTAATATCCTCAAGTGCCTGACGCTTCGTATTTGCATATTGAAAGCTGACATGATTAAACAAAATACCATTTTGCATTGGCATGGGAAAAGGTTTTGGATTTAACGGTTCTGTAACCTTTGGTTTCAAGTCTAGAAATTCATATAAGTTGGTGAGAAATAGGTTGTCTTCATATAAACCAGACAAACCACCCAAGAGACTTTTCAGGTCATTTTGTCCCCGTTGCAATGCTTGGTAATAAAGGACTAAATCACCAAAGCGGATAGTACCTTGCATAGTTTGATAAATAATAAAACCATAGGCAGCAAAAACTACAGTTGTCGCCGTTGCTTGAGCGCCAAGATTAGACACAGATTGTCTTTTGATCATAGCTATGTTTTCTTGGTATATTTGTCGGCGCAAACGCAAATACCACTGACTAAAGAAAGAACCCAAATCAAACAAGCGAATTTCTTTAGCGTGTTGCTCTGTAGTTAGTATCCGGCTCAAGTATCCTGCTTGGCGTTCCTGGGCTGTCTTTTGACGCTGCCAATGATACATAATGCCGGAGTATTTCACCCGCACCACCATCGCCGGAATCGCAGCAATAAATAAGATAACTCCTATTCCCCAATGCAATGACAGTAGCAACCCCAGCATCGCTATCAAAGAGATACTACTCAAACCTAACCATCCCAAACGATGTAATATTTGCCCCGGTCGAGAAGGAGCTTCTTTTTGCGCTCGCTGCAAGGCATCATAATAGTCAGAGTTCTCGTAATACTCCAGGTCTACCTCAATTGATTTAGCATGGAGGATGTTTTGCATATAGTCGGTGAGTCGCTGAGATTGGGCAGCATACACTAGTTCAGTCAGGGAAGAACATACGGTAGTCACTAGGGTGATAGCAGCAAAGAAGCCAAGCAAAAGTAATACTCGACTAAAGGCTGCTTCTTTGTCGGCAAGATTCACACTGGCGGCGACTGTATCTACAATGAGTTTGGTGAGGTAGAGAGAAAGTAAAGGTAATAAACCTTGAATCAATAAAAGTGCAACGAAAGCAATAGTCAAACGAGGACTACTGTTCCAAACTAAGCGCAACGCAGGCAGAATACGTAAGCTTTGCTGGATTTTATATCTTAAGGTTTTACCTGCTTTCATGTTTTAAATACACTCTTTTGTAAAAGATGCCATTTGGCTAAAATGAGAAAGGTCTGCAACTTTGCCAATTACAACCTGTCCCTGATTTTCTAACCAAGCATGAGCCTTTAACTCTCCTTCTTGACCTTTGGCAACACCAATGCAGAGATTAGATGTATAACCGTGGCGACTCATGAAAACCTGGCAAGTCAAGGCACGCGCCAGACACTTGACACCAGGCATATAATGACTGCTCACTTCAACAGCCCAGATTATTTTGTCAATAGAGATGTGGTATTTCCTTTGGCATTTAGGTTTGGTGTTACTTAGCCTCAATAGAAGTTGATGCAAGGTTTTAAATGACAGCAACCACAACCCTAATCTAACTAATGTCAATACAATAAAAGTGCTAATTAAAAGCTGTTTTTTTTGATAATCTAATTTGAAAAACTTAGATAAGTGCTTCATTTTTACTTAAATATTTGATGATTTTTTATTGGCAATGCAGTTTTCATTTTCTAAATCTTAAGCAGATAGAGTCAACCGTGGTTTTGAATAATTATCATTGTTGCTCAAAGATGATGCAATAAAAAAATTAATAGCCGACTCTGCTGACCACTGAGGATGAAAGTCTAAACATGAAGATATCCTGGAAATATCAGCTTGTGAATGCTGAATATCTCCTGCACGATTAGAAGAAAAATTAATCTCTGGTTGCCATTGCGGAAAATGATTTTTGAGAATATCAATCAACTGCACTAAAGAAGTAGATTTTCCAGTTCCTAAGTTACAAATTAAGGATGAACCAGGGGTAAGATTCGCTTTAAATGCTTGAGAAAAAGCCCTCACTACATCTTTAACATAAATAAAGTCTCTGGTTTGATTTCCATCGCCATAAATAGTAATTGGTAAGCCACTTTGCATAACATCAATAAATCGGGAAATTACGCCAGAGTAGCTGGAATCAGGAACTTGTCTATGGCCAAATACGTTAAAAATTCGTAAGCCAACAAATGAAAAACCTAGTTGTTTAGCAAACATACTAGCGTATTGTTCACTCGCAAGTTTTTGTAAGCCGTAGGGTGACATAGGAGAGGTTTTTTGCTCTTCTGAAATTGGTAATTGAGTGAGATTGCCGTATACAGATGCGGAACTAGCAAATACTAACTTCGGAATAGTTAAAGCTTGGCAAAGTTGAATCACAGCTAGGGTTGCCGAAAGATTATTGTGATGAGCCTCTAAGGGACGACACAAAGATTCTGTCACCGATGAAATAGCTGCTAAATGGGCGATTCCATCAACTTTCTCTGTAAAATCTTCTGGTTGACATATTAAAATATCTTTTTGGAGAAACCTAAGATGACAATGTTTGGGTAAGTTCTCTAAACGTCCAGTAGTCAAATTATCAACTACAGTGACACGATGACCTTCTGATAACAATTGTTCTGTAAGATGAGAGCCAATAAATCCGGCTCCGCCAGTGACAATAAAATGCATGATCTTAAATTTGCTCAGTATATACAGATAATCGCAACTTTTCATATCTAGCGGTTTCACCCCGCATTTCTCGATAGCGATGCAAAACTCTACGTGCTTGCTCTATTTGATGATTTTGAATATGTAAATTGGCAAGTTCGAGGTAGATATTGTAAAAGTAAGAATCGAGAAAATTCATAGGAAATTTTAGCAATTCTGGATTGCGATCGATGACTTTTTCCTTAGCACGCAGGTGGCTAGTGAACATCTGCTCTTTATCTTGAGAAAGATTATTTGGCGATCGCCGATAACGTGCTAAGGGTTGATTTAGAAAGTAAATCGGGAATTTTTCAATCACGCGCAGCCATAAATCGTAATCTTCACAACATCTCAGAGTTTCATCAAACAAACCCACTTTATCTAAACAGTCTCGACGCACAACAACCGTTAGGACTGGAATGTAGTTGTATCTAAAAAGAGTCCATAATACCTGAAGATTAGGAGTAGGAAACGTTGTATTGTACGAACCTGAAAACAAACCCCGTTGATCAGAAAAAAAGAGTGAATCTGAATAGATCAAACCAATGCGTGGATTGGCTTCCAACACGGAAATCTGTTTTTCTAACTTCTGAAGTTCCCAGAGATCATCATCATCTAAAAAGGCGATATACTTCCCTCTAGCAGAGCGAATTCCAGCATTGCGAGCGGCAGATAATCCTTGATTGGCTTGATGAATAGCGGTAATGTGATGATAGTCGCTAAATTGAGCCAGGACTTGGGGAGTATTGTCCTGAGAACCATCGTTGATGACAATAATTTCGTAGTCTTTGTAGGTTTGTGCCAAAACGCTGTTAATTGCCTGACTGACAAGATGGCCACGCTGGTGAGTAGGAATAATAACACTTACGGTTGGCTCAAAAACTTGCATATTTAAAAATTTGCTTAAAATATAGGCAGATATTCAAATTACTGGTGTTGCTAAACCAAAGTATGAATCAGGCGTAAGTTTTCTAAAATAACATCATAAATTTGCCCCAAACTCCCCAAATTATCAGGAAGTAATAACTCCCGAACAGGAACAGTCTTTGCCAATTGACCTAATTCTTGAAACTCCTGTTTACACTGTTGAGAAGTGAGGAAAGCACGCCCATAGGAATTGAACATTAGATGCTTCATTGCTTCAGGCAGAGAAAGAGAATTAATTATAGGCACTGTAAGGTTTGAGTCACGTTCTCCTAATATGTACACAGCAATTAATGGCAAAGCTTGGGATTGAAACTGCCACTGTTCTCTATCTTTTATTTGCAAATCTATAAAGCGTTTATCTAGATTTGTTGATACTAGTGATAACTCTTCTATTGAGCCGTGAATGGCATTTACAGAATTAGGCCACAGGCGTAGACGAGGATAAGCAGACTGTACCCAAAACCTTTTTTCATCAGGAATAAGTGCAGCAATATCATCTGCCAATACGGAGAATCCACGGCTAGCCAACGCTGCTGCTGTGGTTGATTTACCTGCGCCTGATTGCCCTAAAATGGCGATCGCACTACCATCTGCCGCAACCACGCTGGCATGAAGACAAGTTACTCCCCGCAGCCGTAACAGATGACCAAGTACACAACCCAGCAGCAAAGATACCGCATCTGTAAATAGTGCATCTCTAGACCAAAAACCCCAAACTTGACTACCATCAGGATTTAAGATGAATTCCAAGCAATCAACCCCATCAAAAGACCTTATCCTCCAGTAAATGCCGTCATCTTGGTGCGTTGTCCACAGGTGAAAGCCTATTTTTTGATACCACTCAAGCGGCACATTCCAAAAAGCTTGTTCGAGTAACGGCAGTTGACTTAGTTGTTCACCAATTAGGTTAATAGCCACATCTATTGATGTAGAGCTATTGACAGTAGCTAACCCTGGAAGCAGTCGATTAACAGATAGGTTGAGTCCATAAAATTGATAACAATAATTATCGCCTATAATCAACATTTACGTCTATATCTACATTGGTATTGATAAGAAATTTTGCACAAAATTATCTTGTCAGTCTTCATAGGAAAAGAGTTTCATACTCTGCTATCACTACATATTTATTACTACAAAAAAAGGAAGTAGGAAAGCTTTTTAAGCTATATTTTTAGGCGATTTTATTTACCTAATAAATTCTTTCCTAACTGCCTAATAACTTTTACTTCCTATCATCTATATGTTAGGGAGTTAACTTGATTGTTTTTTATTTTTCATACCGATGAAAAAGAGGAAAATCCAACACTCTAAGTAGTTTGGATAATTCCGGTGGTTGTACCAAAACCACCACTACCACCCACTTGTTGTGTCAAACCAGATATTTTACCATGAGCCTTTAATTCAGGTTCAGAATAGTTCTTTTTCGCGTTTTCAGATTGTGACATTTGAGTAATCCTTATTGTTTTGTGTTGCCCTGATTTGGAATTATCAGATTATGAATATAGTACAATTATCTGATTATTGTATCTATAAAGTTTGTGTAAAGTAATTACTATTTTTTGTTTTTGCGGTTAAAAATTGGCTAATTATATAATTAGGTTTAATAAAAATTTAAATATTATTCTTTCCTATTCTTGCCTTAAAAAAAACGTGAATTCGATAGGTGATATTCTGACCTCACTCCAGCCCCTCTTCTACAAAGAGAGGGGTGTAAAATCATGATTTTCTTGCTCCTCCCTTTCCTTTTAGGAGAGGGAGGTTGGGAGGATGAGGTTTGTCGAATTCACGTCAAAAAAGAATGCAGTAAATGCGTAGCATAGTAGGTTGGGTAGAACGTAATGGACGAGCTTTAGTTATAAATTTTTCCGGTTACCTACTTAGTGCAGGCTAAGAGTTCTCTCAAAAGTAGCCGCAAAGCGGCCACTTTCCTCAAAGTAACCTATTTATTATATGTCGTAAACATTTTTTGAATTGGTATTAGTCGTAGATGCCACATCCTCATATATTTGAAACAGCCGCCTTTGTAAAACTGCCTCGTCATATTGCTCGACAATAAATTGCCGTGCTTTTGCAAGATGTGATTCTCGCTCTTGGGGAGGCTGATTGACGACTTTAATCATTGCCTTTGCTAAAGCTTCTGGGTTTTCAGGTTCTACCACAGTACAAAATTCTTCAATAAAAGTACCCCGATAAGCTAACAAATCACAGGTAATCACTGGGCGTTCACAAGCAACAGCTTCAATGAGTGTGGAAGGAAAGGCATCGCTGAGAGGATAATTGATAATTACATCTGCTAAGTTGTAGCCTGTAGGCATGAAACTATAAGGTAGGGCGGGCATCCAGCGCAGGTTTTCTGATAAGCCAAGTTCTTCTGCTTTGTTGCTGATGCTTTCGTAAATAGCTAGTGCTTCTTCTCTAACAGCACGCCCTAGTTTTGAAAAGACGAGTACCGTCGGTTTGGTGAATTGGGGATAAGCCTGAGCGTAGGCTGCAAATATCTGCTCATGGTTATATACTTTAGACCAGCCACGAGGCGAAAGCAGAATTGTAGCTTCTTCGTCAATCTTCAATATTTCCTGCCGCCACTTTGATAAATCCTTAGTCACTCCAGTACGAAAATGTTGGGGGTTGGTTCCTAGAGGGATTAATTCTACCCGTTGTTCATGGTTCAAGAGTGCTTTGGATTTCTCTATCAAACTAGGTGTCTCTACAATCAGCACACCAGTATTCTTAAATACTTGACTAACCCTATCTTTATGCTTGCTTTGTTCCCTTTCTGGTTGTAGCAAATGATTTAAAAAGCCCCAAGCAGAGACAACAAGAGGGTTAAGATTTGCTAAGGCACAACACTGGGCGTGCCAACCAATGGCGTGTACATGGATAATATCAGGCTGTAATTCGTCTGCAAGTTGACGTAACGGCTCTACCATTTCCTCTACCATTTGATCTTCATAAGGGAAGGTGTTGGTATATTTTTCTGCATAGTTTCGCCAAACAGTAGGGAAATAGCGGTAATTTTTAGGAGCTTCTGTTTCATAGGGGTCTACATCTCCTAGTAGCCAAACTTCATAACCTGCTTTAACTACCCAATCTAAGGGTCTTGTCAAGGCAACGCCCCCAGCACCAATCATCAGTACACGCATAATTTGATTTTTTGCTTCAACTTAAGAATCAGTAATTTCCACTAGTCCAGCCTTAACTAATTTATCAATAAACTTGAGCAAGTCTTGTTTTAACTTCTCTGGCTCGACATCATACTCTTTTAGCAAGGTGTCGTAAGCTGTCTGGATAGAATCTGATTCAGTGAGTATAAAGAATATGTTTGTAGCTACCTCGTTTTGGCTAAAATATTCTTCGCTTTGCAGATTCAACAAAACGGACTCCCCTGCTAAGTCTTGAGTCAGAACATTTGCAGATAAGGATACTTTTTGATTTAAGGCTATTTGTGTTGTCATTTTTTTACAAGCGGTGAGGTAAGGTGATCGCCTGAATTTTGTTTAATTATTGGTGTAGTATATCCTACAGCGATCGCCTTAGTGAACGCATCGTATAAGTGTCCTATTTTTAACTAGGATCAATGACCTATATAACTATTAATTATGAGTAATGTATTCTAGAAACCTTTCACTTATCTATTTAAGTGATATTACCTATTGATTGCTAGATATAGATTTTTCCTAGAATAAGTAATGAATCTAGTTCCAACCATTCTGGGTATATTTGCTGGCATTGCACAAAATACCCAGAAATTCAGGTTTTAATTTTGACAGGGTTTCTAGAGAATGACTTGGTACAGCAAGCAATGCAAGCCGGAGCAATTAGCTACTTGCTCAAGGGTGTCTTGATTGATGAGTTGGCGGATGCCAATAGAGCAGTGCGAGTTGGATGTGTTAATGTACCTATTTAAAAACTCGCAAGCCAATTTTTTAATTAAGTTAAGTGCATAAACACCATTTTTAACAATTCTGCACGGGTAAACGGTTTCGTTAAATATCCCGATGCACCCACTAATCTAGCTTTTACTTTATCTACTATTCCCTTAGACCCGGTAACGAAAATAATTGGCGTATTTTTAAACATAGAATTATTGCGGATAATGCGGCACAATTCATAACCATCAATCCCCGCCATGTTGAGATCCAGTAGGATTAAGTCTGGTTTGTGCCTAATAATTGACATAGCAGCTTTTAAGGGGTCATTAATGGCTATGACAGTAAAATTTTCATTTTCTAAAAAATAAGTAATTTCTTTTAAAATTGTGGGGCTATCATCTACAGAAACAATTTTGTAAAGTTTTTCTGGGGTGACGGTAGCAGGGGTTACTCTTTGAGGAACAGAGTTCGTGTTATTTAATTCTTTATTGGTTGTTTTTGTATGAGTGGAAATTTGTGGCGATCGCTTGACAATAGCGACATTTTCTATCTCTACAATTGGGGTGATGGGTGTAGCATTACTACTAAGTTCTACGACTCTATCAACTAGCTTTTTATCTAATAAAGCAGTTGTGTATTGAGGCGTTGATGGTAATTCTGCCACTATCTTGGGTAACTGATCAAATGGTGGATCTGGTTCATGTAAGATAATCTCTCCAGTCACGATGTAAGGGTATAAATATTGTGCTAGTTGTAGTTCATCTTGATTCATGATCACGGACAGATGGCGCAGACTAAAACCCTTCATCCAGTAAGTTAATGTTGGCTGGAGTTCAGTTGAATTTTTACCAGGGATTGTATTATTTAGTAGTAAATAAGGACGTTGATGAGGAGAGGTAATCCTGGGTACATAAGTCTGCCAATTTTGCAATCTCGTTTGACACCTTTCTATAACTTTATCAACATCTAGGAGGCAAATTACAGGTAATCTCTGTAACGAATCGCTTAATTGATAATTACCAGTTTTAATGAGCAGAAATGATTCAATTACTTCTTTGACTAATTGTTGAATCAGTACAGTAGCTTGTTCAGTATCTATATATCTTTGATTAACAAGCCATTGGATAGCTTGATAATCCTGTGGCTGAATAATATCAAGATTTTGATTTTCGTTGATTTGATTGTATAAGTCAGTTTCAAATAGCAAGCGTAACTGTACTCGGACTTCCACAGTTACTAGGGGTAATTGTTGACTCAGGTGACGCAGATGACGTTCTAATCTGTCAAAGGGTTCTACAGAATGGGTAGCATAACTAATTGTCCCATTTTCCAGATAAATTGACCAAGTAACGAAGTTACTTACAGCTTGCAAACAAGTGGTGTCTAAACAACTCGATAGTTGTCTTAATAAATTCTGAGGACGTATTGCTGCAAACGTACCGGAATGATTCATATGAAGAAGAGGACAGGTGACAGGTGACAGGTGACAGGTGACAGGTGATAGGGGATAGGGGATAGGGGATAGGGGATAGGGGATAGGGGATAGGTGATAGGTGACAGGTGATAGGTGATAGGGGACAGGAAGATAATTTGTAGAATTCAGTCTGTCTGAGTGCTTAATTAATAGTTGGTCAAATTGCTAACTCTATACTTGAGGTTTCTATTTTTTAACAAATTTTGCTTTTAAGTTCTCTTAGTTACAATAGGTATTTTTGAACATAGTGATCAATATGATTTTGAATTTAATTTCTATATAGAAAAATAAAAATCCCACACAAAATCTTTAAAAATTTATGTAGGCAAATGCTAATTATTTATTATATTCTGTGTTTGCTCTATATAAATTTTGGTAGATGATTAATGTCTCCAATTAGAACCCTTCATCATATCTTTATTTCATCTACATCCTGATTAAGATTTCCTTAAATATGTAGAACTTGCGGTAAAAATGGTCTGTTTAATGAAGAGTGAACCAGCTACCATCAAACATCTACCTGTGGTCTTGTCGGCTGCGGCTGTGGAAAATATATACTTTGAAAAAAGGAACATAGAGCTTTGGACTATAACATAACACAAAACGTTATGAGTGATACATTAACACTAGATGAAGTAGTAGAGTTTGCGGAAAATCCAGAACCACGTTGTCCTTGTGTGTTGTTACTCGATACATCTGGTTCGATGCAAGGGGTGGCAATAGAAGCTCTCAACCAGGGCTTGCTGAGTTTGAAGGATGAATTAGTCAAAAATTCCATAGCAGCTAGACGGGTAGAAATTGCGATCGTTACCTTTGATAGTCATATTAATGTCGTACAAGATTTTGTCACAGCCGATCAATTTAACCCCCCCATTTTGACAGCGCAAGGATTAACTAGTATGGGTGCGGGCATTCATAAAGCCTTGGATATGGTGCAAGAGCGTAAATCTCTGTATCGTGCCAATGGTATTGCCTACTATCGCCCTTGGGTGTTTATGATTACGGATGGTGAGCCACAAGGTGAACTAGACCATTTAGTAGAACAAGCAGCAATCCGCCTGCAAGGAGATGAAACCAATAAACGCGTTGCCTTTTTTAGCGTGGGTGTAGAAAATGCGAATATGATGCGCCTCAATCAAATCGCTGTACGGACACCCTTAAAACTGAAAGGACTGAACTTTATTGAGATGTTTGTTTGGTTATCGACTAGTATGTCAGCAGTTTCCCATTCGCAGATAGATGAGCAAATCGCATTACCGCCCATTGGCTGGGGTTCTATCTAAAATAGCTTGCGGATTGCGGCTTGACACTTTCACAGCTAGCTGACAAAACAAATATATGAAAACATCAAAACAGAACCCTCATTGGCAGGTAGTCGCCGCCTCTGTCTGTGGTACAAGCCACGTCAAAACTAAGCAGCTGTGTCAGGATGCTCACCACTGGCAACTATTGCCTGATAACGTGTTGATAGCAGCGGCCGCAGATGGCGCAGGTTCTGCCAGCCAGGGGAAAGTCGGCGCAATGGTAGCTGTAGAAACAGCCATAGAAAACCTATCGCTCAAAGATATAACTAGAGATTCCCTAGCTGATGATGAAACTGTGCAATTGCTGTTAACTGATGCCTTGCTAGCCGCTAAAAAAGCCGTGGAAGACGAAGCCGAGGCTTGCCAAAAACCGCCCCAGGATTTAGCAACTACCTTAATTATTGCGATCGCCTCACCCGAAATGGTAGCAGCCGCGCAAATTGGTGACGGTTTAGCAGTGGCTAAGGATCACATGGGCAACTTACTAGCACTGACCATACCTAACAACGGCGAATATATCAACGAAACGACTTTTTTAACTTCACCAGGTGCTTTAGATACAGCGCAGATGAGACTATGGCGCGAAACCATCGTTAACATTGGACTCCTCACCGATGGACTACAAATGCTGGCTTTAAATATGGTTGTTGGTGAACCTCACAAACCCTTCTTTTTTCCTTTATTCGATTTTGTCGAAAAAGTAGAAGATAAAACAGAAGCGAAAGAACAGTTAGTCAGGTTTTTAGGTTCTGAGCGAATTACACAACGTACTGACGATGATTTAACGCTGATTTTAGCTGCCTTCAACCATTTGTGAGGCAGGGGGGCAGGGAGCAGGGGGCAGGGAGCAAGGTAGATTTTTCCCCAGTCTCCAGTCCCCAGCCTTTCAATGAGTGGATTTTAGATTATTCAATCTAAAATCTAAAATTCCCAGTCCCCAATTCTCAATAAAACCCTTAACCGTGATTGCTCATGAAGGTACTACGTTATCTTCCCCAGGAAGAAATTTCCAGCCTCAGCGTCAGTTTAGGCCGTGGTGGTGAAGCCTGTATTTATGCCGTGCCATCCGCAGGCGATTTAGTAGCGAAGGTTTATCATAAACCAACAGTTGCTCATGCCCATAAACTACGGGCTATGCTTGCCAATCCACCAGAAAACCCAACGGCGAATTTGGGGCATATTTCCATTGCTTGGCCTCAAGAATTATTGTGGGGGACAGATGAAAATAAAGGCATTGTTGGCTTTTTAATGCCTCGCATTCGCGGAATGCGTCCCATTATCGATTTCTATAACCCCAAGACTCGCCGCCAACACTGTCCATTATTCAGCTATCAGTATCTTCTCCGCACAGCTCGCAATTTAGCGGCAGCTTTTGCATCTCTACATAATAGTGGTTACTGTGTAGGTGATGTTAACGAGTCTAATATCCTCGTCAGCGATACAGCCCTAGTCACCTTGGTAGATACTGATTCCTTCCAAGTGCGTGATCCAGAAAACGATGTGGTTTATCGTTGTCCGGTGGGTAAACCAGAGTTCACCCCACCAGAGTTACAGAATAAAATCTTTGCTCACCACGATCGCGATCTGAGTCATGATTTATTTGGTTTAGGGGTACTGATTTTTCAATTATTAATGGAAGGAACACATCCTTTCTCTGGTATTTATCAAGGTATTCCCGAACCACCACCCTACGAAGTCAGAATTGCCGCCGGACATTTCACCTACAGTAAAAAGCGAAAAGTCCCCTACCTACCTACACCTATTGCACCACCTTGGGAAATCCTCCATCCCAGGTTACAAGAACTGTTTGTGCAGTGTTTTGAGGATGGACATTATGCCCGCCAACAGCGTCCCCATGCTCAAGCTTGGTTGTCTGCCCTCGCGGAAGCTGAAGACTCCCTAACTACTTGTAGTGTTCATCCCCAGCATCGCTATAGCAACCACCTACACAGCTGCCCTTGGTGTGAACGAGCGGTACGCTTGGGTGGTAGAGATCCATTCCCTTCAGTACAGGCAATAGAAAAAAAGGAACATTTGCGTCCCCGCGTCACAACCAAAAAAAGACGCTACACTCAACCGACTCCACCGATTGGCTTGCCCCTGCCAGTCATGCCTTTGTATCAAACAAACTGGCAGATACCCACTTCTAGCTTTGCACCTCAACGCCACCGACGCAGAAAAAGACTGTATCCGATAGTTTGTTGTTTGTTGGGATTTGGGGCTTTGGGATATTTGGACGTAATGATGAAATTGACGCGTCCCTTGGTGTCTCAGAATAACTATGCTCAACAAAGCTTCATGACAAAGCCTGCAACTAGCAGTATTACTTTGAGTTTTGCTGATTACTACCAGCAAGGTCATGCTGCTTACCAAGTGCGCGACTATAAACAAGCAGTAGAAAACTTTACCCAAGCCATCCAACAAGAACCCAACAACGCTAAAGCCTACGTTAACCGAGGTAATGCTCGCTATAATCTGAAAGACTACGATGGCGCATTAATAGACTACAGTGCCGCTTTGCAACTAAATCCCCAAGAAACCAAAGCTTTTGTAAATCGAGGTAATGCTCGCTATATGCTGGCAGAATATAGCAACGACCCTGATAAAGAATATAAACTAGCGATCGCAGATTTTAACCAAGCCCTCAGTATTAACGCCAAAGAATCTGAGGCTTATATCAGGAGGGGCATTGTCTACTCCCAGATAGCTAAATATAGCAGCGACACTCTCAAAGAATATCAAGAAGCGATCGCAGATTTTGATCAAGCACTTAAACTTAATGCGGCCAAATCCGAAGCTTATTTTCAGCGTGGTTCTGTCCGCTATCTCATCGCTCAATATAGTAGCGAGTCTCTGCAACAATACCAACAGGCGATCGTTGACTTTGACCAAGCATTAAAAATTAACGACAAACTCGCCAAAGTTTACCTAAAAAGGGGTATGGTTCGCTATGAACTTGTCCAACTAATGGATAATAAATCTAACCCGGATTATGTCCAAGCTGTTGAAGATTTAAAAATAGCTGCCCAACTTTCCTTAGAACAAGAAGATACAGAAGTTTATCAGCAAGCACTCAGTAGCATCTGTATCGTTGAAGAAAGCAAATGTAATGCTTTATTGCAAAGTTCTGTCATGTTGGGATATGCCAGCAACAATTAGGAATTGAGGATTGGGGACTGGGTATTGGGAATGCCTTCTATTCAAAGACTAGAAGACCAATTCACTCATCCTCAATTTTCAGAAACTGACAATTATTTTTTATAGAGTGTGTTGCCGCGACAACGCACCCTCAGACATTTCCAGTGCGTTATGGACGTTAGTGGACTGTCTAGACTAAGAGGATGTTTGAAAAGTCCGAGAAGGTATAATTTGTCATTTTGAGCGGAGCGAAGAATCTAGGTTTCAGGCGCATACTGAGATATTTCACTTCGTTCAATATGACACAGAAAGACCCTTTTCAAACAAGCTCTAAGTAGAACAGGGTAAATAATTAAAGGTTTGTAGTAAGAACTTTAGTTCTCTCTGCGTTCTCTCCGTTCCCTGCGGGACGCTCCGCGAACAAAAAAGGACTAAAGTCCTCTCTACGAGACGCTACGCGAATACTACGAACTCAATCCTAGTTTTTTAACATTACTTAACATAGTTTAGTTCTTTCAAGTCGTGCCACTTATTTTCGCCTTACCACACCATTTTTAGTGGATATTTTATTTTTTTGCGGACTCAATCTCTAGTGCAATGTATAAGTTAAGAAAGTAGTAAATTTGTCTTTATAGATGCAATTTATCAAGTCTCCATCTCAAAGATTATCTGAATTCTATTAAATTATGTCTTAATTCCGCTTGCATTTTTATTAATATATTTATTGTTGAATCGTATTTTAAAAAGACATAAATACCGGAGTTATTACTAGATAAAGTTAATGGTGTTGCACAGAAAACATTCATTAGACTTATCTTTTGTCTGATTAATTTGTATTTATTAAGCTTTCACATATCTCAGACTTTTATTTACTATTTCTTTATTTAATTACCTCGAATAAAAGTTAGATTATGTACGGAGAAAGATACAAAATAAATGAATTTTTCTCCCATCCATGTGCATCCTCTTCATTCTGATAAATTTTCCATAATAATTGACCTGCACATCTCCGAGGTAATTGCATGAAAGCGGTGATTTTGGCCGGAGGGCTGGGTACACGCCTCAGTGAAGAAACCAGCATCAGACCCAAGCCAATGGTTGAGATTGGTGGTAAACCAATTCTCTGGCACATTATGAAAACTTATTCTGCCCACGGCATTAACGACTTTATTATTTGTTGTGGTTACAAAGGTTACATCATCAAAGAGTATTTTGCTAACTACTTCTTGCATATGTCTGATGTAACTTTTGATATGCGTTTTAATCAGATGAATGTCCATTCTGGTTATGCTGAACCTTGGCGTGTCACCCTAGTTAATACAGGTGATAACACTATGACAGGTGGACGTTTAAAGCGCGTTCGAGAACATCTTGGTAATGAAACTTTTTGCTTTACTTATGGCGATGGTGTCAGTAATGTTAATATTACCGAACTAATTAAGTTACACCAAGAACAAAAGACCCTAGCAACACTCACAGCAGTTCAACCAGCAGGTCGTTTTGGGGCAATTTCCCTAGGACAAGAACAAACTAAAATTACTAGTTTCCGAGAAAAGCAAGACGGTGATGGTGCTTGGATTAATGGTGGTTATTTCATATTAGAACCAGCCGTCATTGATTTTATTGCTGATGATGCTACAGCTTGGGAGAAAGAACCATTAGAAAAGTTAGCAGATTTAGACCAGTTATCTGCTTTTAAACATAATGGTTTTTGGCAACCAATGGATACATTAAGAGATAAAAATTACTTGGAAGAGCTATGGAAAAATAATCAAGCTCCTTGGAAAGTTTGGTAATACCGCGAAGCGAAATTCAAAATTCAAAAATAATTTGATTTTGAAGTTTTGATTTTCATCAAGTTATAATTTTTACCTATATGAGTAGAAAGGCGCATACACAGAGAAGTAGACAAAAGTCAAAAGTGAGAGAAATTTTTACTTTTGCCTTTTTATTTCCTGATCTGCCTTCTGCCTTATTTCAACATTAATGTAGTAATACCAATGTACGATTTTGCTATTGTCGGTGGGGGAATAGTGGGGCTATCTACGGGGATGGCTTTAGGTCAACGCTATCCCCACGCGCGGATTCTAGTGTTAGAGAAAGAAAGCCAATGGGCATTTCACCAAACTGGCAATAATAGTGGTGTGATTCACTCTGGAATTTACTACAAACCAGGGAGTTTTAAAGCAAAGTTTTGCCGTGATGGTAGAGACTCAATGGTGGCATTCTGTCAAGAACATGGCATTGAGCATGAGATTTGTGGCAAGGTAATTGTAGCTACAGATGAGCAAGAATTACCACGCCTAGACAACCTCTATAAACGTGGTGTAGATAACGGCATTAAAGTCCAAAAAATTAGCCCCGAAGCAGTCAAAGAAATTGAACCTCATGTTAGTTGTGTAGGTGGAATTAAAGTTTTTTCAACTGGGATTGTTAATTACAAGCAAGTTTGTTTAAAATACGCCGAATTAATTCAACAGCAAGGGGGAGATTTACGCCTCAATACCAAGGTGCTGAAAATTGCCCCCAGTGGTGATAATCACGTACTGGAAACAAACCAAGGCAACTTTGAAACCCGTTTTGTCATTAATTGTGCCGGATTGCATAGCGATCGCATTGCTAAATTAGGTGGAGTCAACCCCAAAGCGAAAATCGTACCCTTCCGGGGCGAATATTACGAACTCACCCCAGAAAAACGGTATCTGGTGAAAACTCTGATTTACCCAGTTCCCAACCCCGATTTCCCTTTCTTGGGCGTTCACTTTACCAAAATGATTGATGGTAGCGTCCATGCAGGGCCGAACGCCGTTCTCAGCCTCAAACGTGAAGGCTACCACAAAACCGACTTCGACCTGAAAGACTTTGCTGAGGTGATGACTTACCCTGGTTTTTGGAGACTCGCCGCCAAACACGCCGATGAAGGTATCCAAGAAATCATTCGTTCCTTCAGTAAAGCGGCTTTTACCAGAAGTTTGCAAAAACTCATTCCCGAAGTACAAGAGTCGGATTTAGTTCCCACCCATGCAGGGGTACGCGCCCAAGCCTTAATGGATGACGGCAAACTGGTAGACGACTTTTTGATTGTACCTAGTCAAAATGCGATCCATGTTTGCAATGCGCCCTCACCGGCTGCCACCTCTTCCCTAGAAATTGGCAAAGCGATCGCCGCACAAGTTCCAGAGCGATCGCACTTAGAGAATGTAGTTATTGCATAGATAAGAAACAGGGGAAAGGCTGGAGGGCAAAGGAAAAATTTTCCCCAGTCCTCAGTCCTCTGTCTCTAGTTATTTAATTTTGACTTACCCTTCGGGAAGCCGCTTTCGCGTCTATGACTTTTGACTTTTGACTTGATTTGTCCCCAATATACAGAATTTGACACAAATGAAAATCTTAGTAACTGGAACAGAAGGCTATCTTGGTTGTTTATTACCCTCTTTGTTAGCTGGACGCGGACACGACGTAATTGGTATAGATACTGGGTTTTATAAAGTTGGCTGGCTATACAACGGGACTCAAACCACAGCCAAAACCCTTAATAAAGATATTCGCAACATCACCCCTGAAGACTTAGAGGGTGTAGAAGCGATCGTCCACATGGCGGAACTCTCCAACGACCCCACAGGACAACTATCACCCAACATTACCTACGACATTAATCATTTAGGTTCTGTACGTCTGGCGAACCTAGCGAAAACAATGGGTGTGCGCCGCTTTGTCTATATGTCTTCTTGTAGTGTCTATGGAGTAGCTACCGAAGGTGATGTCACAGAAGCATCCCCTGTTAATCCCCAAACAGCCTACGCAGAGTGCAAAACCTTAGTAGAGCGAGATGTCACACTCCTGGCTGATGACGACTTCTCTCCTACCTTCATGCGGAACGCCACAGCCTTTGGTGCTTCGCCCAGAATGCGCTTTGACATTGTGTTGAACAACTTGTCTGGCTTGGCTTGGACTACCAAAGAAATCAAAATGATCAGTGATGGTACACCTTGGCGGCCATTAGTTCACGCCTTGGATATTTGCAAAGCCATAGCTTGCGCCTTAGAAGCACCTCGCGATATTATTCACAACCAAATTTTTAACGTTGGTGATACAGCCAACAACTACCGCGTTAAAGAAATAGCCCAAATTATTGCTGATACCTTCCCCGGATGTAAATTATCCTTTGGTGACAACGGCGCAGATAACCGCAGTTATCGGGTATCCTTCGAGAAAATCAACACCATCCTACCTGGATTTAAGTGTGATTGGGACGCTCAACGCGGCGCGAGACAGCTATTCGATTTGTTCAGTCAAATTGATATGACTGAAGATACCTTCTTATTTAGAGGATTTACACGTTTAAAACAACTAGAGTATTTGATTCGTACTGAACAAATCGACCAAGATTTCTTCTGGAATATCAAGTAACTACCAATTCTGATTGTTTAAGGTCTTCAGATCCCTGATTTCCAGAATAAATCCGGGATCTCACAACCCAGAAAAATCAATCATTGTATGAGCAAATTATTGACTATTGCCATTCCTACTTATAATCGGGCTGAGTTACTTGATAAACAGTTAACATGGCTAGCAAAAGCTATCAAAGGGTTTGAATCAGATTGTGAAATCTTAGTTTCTGATAATTGTTCCAGTGATAACACCTCTGAAATCATTAAAAAATGGCAAGAACAATTAAATAATATTACGTTTACAGCTAATAAGCATCCAGAGAATTTAGGCGTAATGAACAATATTATGTACTGCCTAAATTCAGCAGAAACTCAATATGTCTGGGCTATTAGTGATGATGACATCATTCAAGAGAGAGCCATTGCGTATGTTATCAATAAGCTGAAACAACAGCATAAATTATCATTATTGTTTCTCAATTTTTCAGGACATAATAAAATCACTGGTCAACCAGTCTACCCCCCAACTATCATCGGTAATCGCTGGTTTAATGCTGACTGTGAAGATGGTTGTGCAGATGGTAAAGCAATTTTTGAACATTGTTTTACTAAAAGCGTTGGGACAGTAATTTTTCTAGCGGCTAGTATCTATCGTACTGATTTAGTCAAACAAGCACTACGAAATTGGCCGGATGCTGCTAGTAATTGGATATCTTTAGCATATTTATCTGGTTATTGTGCAGCACATGGTGATGTAATTGTCACTAAAGATAACTTTTTAAAATTCATTATTGGTGTGAGTTATTGGGAAAAAGAACCAAAAGCTGCACTATTAATGCAATACAAACACATACCTGAAGTAATTTTAAAGCTTCAAAAATGTGGATATTCTCAGCAGTTTTGCCGACAGATGCTTTTACAAAATTCTCAATATGTGGATAACAAAGTATTTTTAAGTGCATTAAAAAGATGGCCTGTATCTGCTCTCAAAACGGTTATCCCATTGCTAGCTATAGTTGGTTTATCTGTTTTTAATATGATGGCTTTTTCAGAGGTGAGAGTTATTGAAGCCAGTCAAGCATTTATGTAAGAAGTACGAACCAATACCGACCACATCTAAAGACTCAGAACTAATGTAATGAACTAATAAACCAAATTTAGATAAACTTCCTGTTGAGGAATTTATCTAGTGTAAATACTAAATGATTAGTCAAATAAGGTTAGAAGCCGGGTATAAGTATAACCTTATTTAACAAGGTCTTACTTCCCACTATGGTAACAACACTCATTACTCAATTTTTATTCCAGCCAACTATGATTTTTACAACTACAGAACTCAAAGACGCATTTATTATTGACTTAGAAGAAAAATCAGACAACCGGGGCTTTTTTGCTCGGACTTTTTGCGCCCAAGAATTTGCAGCCCACGGTTTAAAACCAGCAGTTTCTCAGTGTAACCTTTCTTATAACTATCAAAAAGGCACATTACGGGGAATGCACTATCAACTCAAACCCGCAGCCGAAACTAAATTAATTCGTTGCATTAAAGGTGCTATTTATGACGTAATTATTGATATGCGTCCTGAATCACCAACATTTTTATCGCACATTGGCGTAGAACTGACCGCAGAAAATCACAGAGCTTTGTACGTACCAGAAATGTTTGCTCATGGTTATCAAGCTCTGACTGATGATGCGGAAATTGTGTATCAAGTAGGTGAATTTTACACACCTGGATACGAAAGAGGACTACGTTATAACGATCCATTTTTTAATATTGATTGGCCTTTAGAAGTCACAGTCATCTCTGATAAAGATGCTAACTGGCCGTTATTAGAAAATATCCCTATTGGTAGCCCTGACCCAGTGGAAGTAGTTTGTTAAATAAAAGAAATTAACGGAGATTTTTAGATGATTATTATCGATCGCGCTTTACAAGCTCGTGCTGCTGCTGGTAATCCCGTAAGAGTGGGGATGATTGGTGCTGGTTTTATGGGTCGGGGAATTGCCAACCAAATCATCAATTCCGTTCCTGGGATGGAGTTGGTAGCTATTTTCAACCGGAGTATAGACCAGGCTCAACGCGCTTATCAAGAAGCTGGGATTGACGAGATTCACATTGTGAATAGTGTCGGCGAATTAGAAAGTGCGATCGCTCACGGTCAGTATGCCATTACCGAAGATGCTAAACTTATCTGTCAGGCGGAAGGCATCGATGCCATCATCGAAGTGACTGGTGCGGTGGAATTTGGCGCACATATCGTCATGGAAGCGATCGCTCATCGCAAACATATTATTATGATGAATGCCGAACTCGACGGCACTGTAGGCTGTATTCTCAAAGTCTACGCTGATAAAGCCGGCGTGATTCTCTCCGCTTGTGATGGCGACCAGCCAGGGGTAGAGATGAATCTTTACCGCTTTGTGAAGAGTATTGGTCTGACTCCTCTATTGTGCGGTAACATCAAAGGTTTACAAGACCCCTACCGCAACCCCACCACCCAAGAAGGATTTGCCAAGCGTTGGGGACAAAAAGCCCACATGGTGACAAGCTTTGCCGATGGTACAAAGATATCATTCGAGCAGGCGATCGTTGCTAACGCCACAGGGATGAAAGTTGCTAAACGGGGAATGTTGGGCTATGACTACACAGGTCATGTGGATGAAATGACCAATATGTACGATGTCGAACAACTCAAAGAACTAGGTGGGATTGTCGATTATGTAGTCGGAGCAAAACCCGGCCCTGGGGTATTCGTCTTTGCAACCCATGACGATCCTAAACAACAGCACTATCTCAACCTCTACAAATTAGGTGAAGGCCCCCTCTATAGCTTCTACACCCCCTATCACCTCTGCCATTTTGAAGTTCCCCTCTCTGTAGCCCGTGCGGTGCTATTCCAAGATGCGGTGATGTCTCCTTTAGGTGAACCCATCGTAGACGTAGTGGCCACTGCAAAAATTGACCTCAAAGCTGGGGAAACTCTTGATGGCATCGGCTACTATATGACCTATGGACAATGTGAAAATTCCCCTATCGTCCAACAACAAAACCTTCTACCTATGGGTTTAGCAGAAGGCTGCCGCCTGAAACGAGATATTCCTAAAGATCAAGTCCTCACCTACGATGATGTAGAACTACCAGAAGGCAGACTTTGCGACCAACTCAGAGCCGAACAAAACAAATATTTTGCCCCAGAAAAAGTTTTGGCAACAGTTAGCTAGCATCTAGATTTAATTGGCAGTATTAAGTCCAAAAAATAGCCCCCCTTTGTACAAGGGGGGTTCAGGGCATCTTAATATCATTTTCTTTTCCAATAAATGTATTTTATTGGTGATTAATTAATAAGTTTAGAGAAACTATGAAAATCGCTCTAGTGCATGATTATTTAACCCAGCGTGGTGGAGCAGAGCGGGTCTTTGAATTGCTTTGTAAACGCTACCCAGAAGCAGATATTTTTACATCTTTATATGACCCACAAAAAACTATCGACGTTGGCGATCGCATAGTTAATACAACTTTTTTGCAAAAAATTCCTGGTGCAACCAAATATTTTCGCTTAATAGCCCCTTTATATTTTCCAGCCTTTCGGGCGTTAGATTTACAAGACTACGATTTAATTATTAGTAGTAGTACCAGTTTCGCTAAAGCAGTTAGAAAACGGCAAGATGCAAAACACGTTTGCTTTTGTCATAACGTCACCCGCTTTTTATGGGATACAGAAACTTATTTACGAGAGTATAGTGATTATCGCTATTTTGCTCCATTAATTACAAAAGTATTCCAATTAATGAGAGATGTAGACCTGAAATATGCTCAAGAACCTGATATCTATATTGCCAATTCCAGCACTGTGGCTCGCCGAATTGAAAAGATTTATGGTAAACCAGCAATGATGGTTAACTATCCCATTGATACAAGTAACTTTGTTTTTTCTGATACCAAAGATGAATACTATTTAGCATCAGCACGAATGATTAGTTATAAGCGACTCGATGTTATAGTTGAGGCATTTAACTGGTTAGGATGGCCGCTATTAATATCAGGTGATGGGCCAGAAAGAGAACGATTAGAAGCTAAAGCATTAGATAACATTAAATTTTTAGGTCATGTGAGTGACAGTCAACGTAAAGACTTATTTTCTAGAGCAAAATCTGTCATAGTTGCCGCCCTAGAAGATTATGGTTTAGTGCCGGTAGAGTCTAATGCTAGTGGTACACCAGTCATTGCTTATGGTGCAGGTGGTGTATTAGACACCCAAATACATGGGGAAACTGGAGTCTTCTTTAAAAGACAAACTCCCGAATCATTACAAACTGCGTTAATAGAGTCCGGAGGAATCTCCTGGAATTATGAAAATATCCGTAATCATGCCGTGAATAATTTTTCAGAACAAGTTTTCTTTAGCAAAGTTGAACGAATTATTGCCCAAGTTCAGTACGGAGTAATGAGTGCTGAGTGCTGAGTAATGAGTAATGAGTAATGAGTAATGAGTTTTGAGTAATGAATGAGTGTACTCTTACTCGGTACTAATGCACTTCCTACAAACCCAGTTTTGAAACTAGGCGGCCTTTCAACTCAGCACTCAGCACTCAGCACTCATCACTCACAAGTAGTTGGTGTAGCGTCTCACAGATAAGGATAGTAAACGTGGTTCAAACTAGTCTCAGTACCAATATAGTCAATTCCGCTAATGACACAGAACCAAGTTATGGACAGATTATTGCTGTATTTATTCGCAGATTTCCTTGGTTCTTAGGAGCATTTGTCACCACCATTGCTCTAGCGGCTGTCATCACTTCTAGAACCAAGCCAACCTACAGAAGTAGTATGCAGCTATTGGTAGAACCAAACTATCAAGGTAAAAAAGATGGAACTAAAGCTGACAATCTATTTCTCGAACCTGATGTGCAGATAGATACTGCCACTCAACTTAACCTGATGCAAAGTTCAGGGTTGATTCAAAAAGCAGTTGATAAACTCAAATCTGAATATCCAGATATTAGCATTGCTGAGATTAAAAGTGCTTTAGCCTTAGAGCAACTCAGAGCTAAAGACGATAATGTGGCTACAAAAATTTTCCAAGTAGACTATACAGACGAAGACCCAGAAAAGACTCAAAAAGTATTAACTGCTATTCGTCAAGTGTATGTGCAATATAACAAAGAACAGCAGGATTTTCGCCTCAAAAAAGGGTTGCAAGTTGTTAGAGAACAGTTGAGTAAAGCCAGCGAAGAAGTTAATGCAGCTGAAACTAACTTACAAAGATTTCGCAGAAATCAAAACTTAATTGACCCAGAGGCACAAGCAAAAGCTCTAGAAGATAGTTTAAACAATATTGAGCAAGAACGTCGCACTACTCGTTCTCAGTATCAAGAGGCTGTGGCCAAGCAAAAATCTTTGGAAGAACAACTTAATCGTTCTCCTAGAAATGCTTTAGTAGCTTCTCGTCTGAGTCAGTCTACTCGCTACCAAGGCTTACTCAACGAAATTCAAAAAACTGAACTGTTGTTGGCTCAAGAACGCTTACGTTTTACAGATGAGACTCCTAGCGTGCAGAAGCTGAAAGAACAACTGCAAAGCCAAAAAGAATTATTGCAACAGGAAGTAGGCAGAACATTAGGTGTTAGGTCTGCTAGTGCTTTTAATTCTGGAGAACCGCTTCTAGAACAGGGACAGTTTGGTGACATTGACCTGAACCTTGCTAGTCAACTAGTAGATACCCAGACAACTATAGTTTCTTTAACTGCCCGTGACCAAACTTTGGCACAGAAAGAAAATCAGATACGTCTGGAAATTAGACGCTTTCCGCCTCTATTGGCTTATTACAATCGGATTAAACCACAGTTACAATTTAGCCGGGAAAGGTTAGAGCAGTTGTTGCGGGCAGAACAACAACTACGCCAAGAACTAGCCAAGGGTGGTTTTAACTGGGAAGTTGTAGAAGACCCCCAAGTAGGCATGAAGTTGGGGCCAAACCTGAAGCAAAATCTCTTGCTAGGTGCAGTAGTTGGACTAATGTTAGGAGGCATCGCTGCCTTTATTCGAGAAGCATCTGATGATTCTGTTCATACTACGGCTGAGTTAGAGAAACAGGCTGCTTTGCCTTTGTTGGGAACTACGCCTAAACTACCCCCTGCTAGAACCAGAGAATCTATCATTAAATTACCTTTTGGTAAGCCAGAAATACCTGCACCTTGGACTGTTGAGGTTTTACAATCTCCTCCCCGTTGGGAATCATTGGATCTGATTTACAAAAATATCGAACTTTTAAATTCTGTCACTAGCTTAAAGTCTTTGATGATTTCCTCCCCTATGATGGATGAGGGTAAATCAGGTTTTGCGTTGGGTTTAGCGATGAGTGCAGCGCGGTTACACAAACGGGTACTGCTAATTGATGCTAACTTACGCCATCCCAGTTTGCATGAACAGCTAAATCTGCCCAATGAGCAAGGACTTTCTACCCTATTGGCTAGTGAAATCACCTTACCTCATCAGATTGGCACTCATTCTCTTGGCTCAACCTATATCGATATTTTGACGGCTGGTCCTAAACCTGCTGACCCCGCAAATCTTTTGAGTTCACCCCGGATGATGGAATTGATGAACGCATTTGAGGAGAACTATGATTTGGTAATTATCGATGCGTCACCTGTTCTGGGTTTAGTAGATGCGATGCTTACCGCTTCTTCTTGTCGGAGTGTGGTGTTGGTAGCCAGTATGGGTAAGGTCACGCGCACTCAAATTGCTGAAGCTACAGCTATGTTGACTAGGTTAAACCTCATTGGGATTGTCGCTAATGGGGTAGCTAACTCTGGTAGTACGTATGTGCAGTATGCTAAGGAATATCGATTTGCACTGCAACAAGCGGTGGAGAAGTAGGGGAGTTACATCAGTTAACAGTTAACTGATGATGCCCATTCATAGTTTTGGTAGTGCGATCGCCTATTCATGGGTGCGATCGCACATATTTTTTGTTTGGGTATTGATATAAATCAAAACGAAATTACTAAAATACAGTCATATAATTTTTAGCATTCTATGTTAAAAAACATTCCCCAACTTGACTGTTTTATTTGTAATAATTAAACTTTTTTAGTGTTAAAAATAAATCCATTTTAACTACTCAATTATTAAGTATATTTATATCAGCTTTATATTTAGCTGAAAAAATACTATCTATTTAAAGAATAAATAAAGAATTAGCCTAGATATATAGTCATTTCTACAGAGTCTTATATCCTAGAAGTTGAAATTGATTTCAGGTGGCTCAAAGGCGATAGTGGAATAGCTTTCTTAGATTTATTAAACCAAGTAGATAGACCTAATTAAACACAATTACAAAGTTATGAAGGTCGTAATGGGGTAAATTCCCTCTACATCTCCCCAACATCCCTTATTTGTATGAGAGAAATCTAAATTTACCAGTGAACTTTCTAATTATGTTTACTACTAACATAAGTGGCTCGTTATCAAGTCATAACTGGTAGTTAGCAACTTGGGTGACTACCTATCTACTTAAAATCTAGGTTGTTTGTACATCTCAAACCCAGCAGAATTACTAAACTGAGATACTTACTGTTCATTTAATTTAAACCAGGATATTTTTACACGCAAGTATCTACAGCTTTGAGCAAAACACCAAATTACCATCGAAGTCTTTGGCATTGATAGCCTTTGATATTAGCTCAGTGATTTAATTTGTATAAATCCAAAGACATATGACAAGCACAATAGTTCCAACTTTTGATCATTACTATCCTGTAAACCCACAACAACAAGAGCCTCGTTCTTCACAATACACGCTTCAATGGCGGCGAGGTCAACTGTTGGTGAAGTCTTTGAGCAAATTACCACAGCCATATTTTCCCTCTCTCAATAATCAGCAATTATTAATAGAGTGTTTAAAACATTCACCAGTCGATTTGGTAAGTATAGATGCCAAACTTGGTAAAACTGTGTTAATTTTCTGGGCTGAGTCTTGTGAACAAGCTCATAAACCCATATTTCTCCGCATATCCTCTGGCTCTAAATTATTCAAACGAGGTAGTCAAGGTGCAATGTGGTTGCAATTAATAGACAGAGTAATTGCTGGCGTATTGCTGCTGTTGTTGAGTCCAATCATGGCAATATTAATGATGCTCATGCAAGTTTACTCACCAAAGTCATTATTTACTCGTGAGTGGCGTGTGGGAGAGAAAGGCAAATTATTTCGTGCCATCAAATTTTCCATCCCGACTCAGGAGAATAGCAAAGCTTTTGGGCTTTGGCTGCGTAAATCTGGTTTAGAACATCTACCAAAATTGTGGAATGTACTGCGGGGTGAAATGAGTTTGATAGGAACTCGTTGTTGGACTTTGGAAGAGGCCATAACTTTAACAGTAATTACCAAGTCATGGGAAATGGAGACAGAATCCCAGATATTACAATTAGATAGCCAAACTCTTTAAAAGTTATCAGTTGCATTCAGTAAGTCGGCGCAAATCGAGCGAAATATGTTCAGTAATGTAACATCATTGTAATCGATTTCGTAGTAAGGACTTTAGTCCTTACTACAGAACTTGAATTATTTACAAAGACTTACTTATCTCAGTGAATAACTCGGTCATTTTTGTGTTTATCGTCTGATACTTTATCGCATCTTTAAATATACAAGTTTTCTTGAGAATACGTCTAGTAATTGGTAAATCTTACTGTTGCAATTAATTACGGCAGAAATTAGTTAACTAGTACAGGCTGTACATATAGCGTTTCCTACATCAGTTAGGTGAAAGCAGACAAATTTGGGTATCAGCAGACAAAGAAACGCTATATAGCAAAATTATTTTTAGAAAATACTCATGATTTTGAAAATACCTAAACCACTCGGAAATCTATTTAAGGCTACTAGCTTGTGGAAAGATAATTATTTAATTTTGCAAGAGTTAAAAAAGTTTCGCAAAATAGCAATTTTAGCCGTGATATTTTCTGTGCTAGCGGCGGCATTTGAAGGTGTGAGTATCGGATTTTTACTTTCATTTTTACAAAGTTTAACTAGCCCTGATACTCCACCAGTCAAGACTGGTATAGAATGGTTTGATATTTTAGTATTGGGTGCTAAAGAAGCGCAAATTAATCGCTTATATCGGATATCCTTCCTGATTTTATTCAGCACTTGGTTACGAGCAGCCTTTAATTATTTTAGCCAAGTATATACAGAATTAGCACAATTACATCTTGGCGATCGCCTGCGAAAGAGTATTTTTGAGCAACTGCAAGCTATGCAGTTGAGTTACTTTGCTAAAACTCGCTCTGGTGAACTAGTTAACACCATTACCACAGAAATTGAAAGAGTCAAGCAAGCTTTTGGCGGTTCAGCATTTTTATTCACTAGGGGATTGACAGTCATTGTTTATTTAATCTCAATGTTTGTCATGTCCTGGCAGTTAACAATACTTTCGATTTTGTTATTTTCATTGTTAGCAGTTGGCTTATCTAATTTGAATGCCAGAGTCAGAGAAAGCAGTTTTGGTTTGTCGGTAGCCAATGGTAATTTTACATCTTCAGCAGTAGAGTTTATTAATGGTATTCGTACAGTCCATGCCTTTGGCACACAAGATTTTGAGCGCGATCGCTACAACAAAGCCAGCAACCAAGTCCTCAGTTCTGCAACTAAAGTTATCGTCACCTGGACACTAGTTAGACCAATAGCTGAAGCTATAGCTACCACTGTTTTAGTCGTGATGATTATCCTAGCTTTTACTATGTTTGTAGCTCAAGGTAAGCTGCAAATTTCATCTCTATTAACCTTTTTCTTTGTATTGTTCCGGCTTGTGCCTTTTATTCAAGACATTAATGGTACTAGAGCATTTTTAAGCAGTTTACAAGGTTCTGCTGATACTATTCAAAGCCTCTTGAGAACTGATGATAAGCCTTACTTTAAAAATGGCAAAATCAAATTTCATTCCTTAAAGCGATCAATAGATTTAGTATCTGTAGATTTTGGTTATAGTGCCGATAATTTCATATTGCATAACGTTACTCTGAGTATTGAAAAGGGTAAAACTACAGCTTTAGTTGGTTCGTCTGGTGCTGGTAAAACAACATTAGCTGATTTGATTCCTCGCTTTCATGATGCGACCGAAGGTTATATTTATTTAGATGATATTGATATCAAGAAATTTGATATTAATTCCCTCCGGCGCAAAATAGCTGTTGTCAGCCAAGACACATTTATTTTTAACAATTCTGTTTGGAATAATATCAGCTATGGTTCACCAGAAGCTACTCCAGAGCAAATTAAAGAAGCAGCAAGCCTAGCTAACGCCTTAGAATTTATTTTAGAAATGCCCGAAGGATTTGACACCCAACTAGGAGATAGAGGTGTGCGCTTATCTGGAGGACAAAGACAAAGATTAGCAATTGCGCGGGCTTTATTACGTAACCCAGAAATTTTGATTTTAGATGAAGCCACAAGTGCCTTAGATTCTGTTTCTGAACGCTTAATTCAAGAGTCTTTAGAAAAGCTATCTGTGGGTAAAACAGTAATTG
Organism: Anabaena sp. CCY 9402-a; assembly: GCF_963920945.1. NCBI lineage: Bacteria > Bacillati > Cyanobacteriota > Cyanophyceae > Nostocales > Nostocaceae > Anabaena > Anabaena sp. CCY 9402-a. Next base: position 28,263 of record NZ_CAWUDL010000009.1, on the reverse strand, counting down.
CGATCGCTCACCGATTATCCACTATTGCCAAGGCAGATAAAGTAGTCGTCCTAGAACAAGGACGCATCATAGAACAAGGTGGCTACCAAGAATTATTGGAAATCAAAGGTAAGCTGTGGAAATATCATCAAATGCAACATGAATCAGGTCATTTAGGCTAATTATGAACCACAATCGACTAGATTTTTTCTGAAATGTCCCTCTCAAGTAAGTACCATAAATAACCCAATGACTTTTGTAACTCCTGAATTAGATCACAATCCCTTAGTTGTAGTGTGTGGGGCAGATAACAACTACGCCATGCCCCTGGCTGTAACACTCTACTCTGCGCTGGTAAATCTAGAAAAGGGGTGTACACTCTACCTTTACATCATTGACGGCGGTATTACTGACCAGAGTAAGCAACGCATTCAGCGAGTGCTTAACGTTGAACACATTGATTTACACCTTCAGTGGATTTCTCCCAGTAATTTGACATCACTGAGTCATATCAAAACACCTGATTGGGTATCAGTCGCTACCTATCTGAGATTACTAATTCCCGATATCCTACCAGAGATATTTAAAAAAGCTATTTACTTAGATAGTGATTTATTGGTCAAGGGAAACCTAAAAAACTTGTGGAATCAGGAAATAGCTAACTATGCTTTACTTGCTTGTACTGATCTTGTGATTCCATGTGTATCTTCAAGCTTAGGCATTATTAATTACAAAGAATTAGGGCTAACGCCTGATACACCTTATTTCAACGCTGGAGTCTTGGTAATGAATTTACCAAAATGGAGAGAGGAAGAGATTAGTGAAAAAGTATGGCACTACTTCAGCGAAAATGCAGACTACGTGAGGATGGGAGATCAAGAGGGACTAAACGCCGTTCTTGCTAATAAATGGGGAAAGCTTAATCCTAAGTGGAATGTTATATCACATATTCTGTGTTATGAAAGCTGGAAAGACTCACCCTTTAAGGAAGAGATTCGTCATATCAAAGATGAACTCATCCACAAACCTGATATCGTTCATTTTGCTGGTGTAGCTAAACCTTGGAAAATAGGATGTGACCATCCAGCACAGTTGCAGTGGATTCATCATCTCCAAGCCAGTGGATGGTTTCAAACTACAGAAAGTATTGTCTGGTTTACCAAATGGTTTCTGCGATATTACTCTTGGCAACTGAAGGTCTTAATTAGGAAATTGATATTTGCCCTAGGACTAGGAAAATTCTGGGAATCATTAAGGGCTTATGTACTACAGACTTAATTTGTTTGGTTCATCTCTTAAGAAATACAGGTGATAGGTGACAGGGTAGAGGGTAAGAGTGTTTCTTTCATTTTTTGCTAGTCGGTGGCTGATATTTTGCACGATTCTTAATAATCGTCAGGTGGGCAATACCAACGAGGTAGAAATAAGGGCTTTAGCTAATTTTCAGCATTGCCCACCTGACAAAATTTACTACTCAGCACTGTTTTTTAGAAGTTATTCAGCTATTACATCTCTCGGAAGAAATTATTATGAAAGTCTCCGTTATTATTTCTAACTATAACTACGCTCGCTATCTCTCTAGAGCAATCAACTCTGTTCTATCTCAAACCTATTCAGATATTGAGCTAGTGATAGTAGATGATGGTTCTTCAGACGATAGTCGTGATGTCATCACCAAAATTCAAGCACAAGCTCCAGATAAAATCAAAGCTATCTTCCAAGCGAATCAAGGACAAGGAGGTGCTTTTAATGCTGGTTTTGAGGCTGCTAGTGGAGAGATTATTGCCTTTTTAGATGCCGATGATGTTTGGCAACCTCATAAAATTCAACGGATTGTTGAGGTGTTTAATACATCGGATGTAGTTGGTGTGATGCACCATTTGGAGATAATTGATGGCGATGACAATACAATCAATAATGCTTCTACCCAAGGGGCAAAACTGAGTGAGGATTTAGCTTCAGTCATATTAAGTACAGGAAATGCTTGGTGTTTTCCTCCTACATCTGGACTAGCCTATCGCCGTGAAGCGTTACAAAAAGTTTTTCCTATCGACCCTGTTAAATGGCGGATTTGGGCAGATGGTTGCATTATTTACTGCACAGCTTTCTTAGGCAAGATTAAAACATTACATGAAAATTTAGGGAGTTATCGCATACATGGTGCAAACAATCACATCACCAAAGGTGCTGTAACTAATGAACAAGAAGCCAAATCCCAGGTAGGGATTGAGATGACCAACCAATATATTAACGACTTTTTAGTACGTATTAGTTATCCCGGAAGAGTTGACTTATCTCGCAACCTCCAGTATCGACGCACCAAGTATTATCAGCAATCTAAATGGGATAGTAACGAGGTGTGGTCAATCTCACGGTTGATATTAGGTTGGCCTTTTTACACCGGACAAGAGCGAGTATATTACCTAGCTCGGTTTTTATTTAAAAGTGCAAAGTTTTTGGCTCGTCCAACTGTTCATACGGAAAGCACAACAATTTAGTAGTAAGTCTGATTATTAGTGATGAAGATTATGAGTCAAGCAAATCCTTATCGTCCAACAATCGCACCACTTGCAGAAGGAGTTACACGCCCACTCTGGTCTGTGATGATTCCTACTTACAATTGTGCAGAATATCTGCGTGAAACTTTAGCTAGCGTGTTGGCTCAAGATCCAGGCTCTGATGTTATGCAAATTGCAGTGGTTGATAATTGCTCCACAGAAGATGATCCAGCCGCAGTCGTTGCGGAACTGGGTAAGGGTCGCGTTGAGTTTTATCGACAACCACAAAATGTTGGTCTAATTAACAACTCTCATACCTGTTTTGAATTAGCACGCGGTCATTTGATTCATCTTCTCCATAGTGATGATTGTGTGTGTGATGGTTTTTACCAAAAGCTGGAGGGAGTTTTTAGCGAAAATCCACAAATTGGTGCTGCTTTTTGCCGCAGTATTTATATTGATGAGCATAGCAATTGGCAAGGATTTTCTACTTTAGAACTGCCAGAAAGTGGTGTATTACCTAATAATTGGGTGGAGCGAATTGCCGAGCTTTGCTGTATTTCAGTACCATCAGTTGCAGTAGTCCGCCGTGAAGTGTATGAACAACTAGGGGGATTTGACAAACGCTGTGGCTTGAGTGGTGATTGGGAGATGTGGGTGAGAATTTTTCATAACTACCCGATGTGGTTTGAAGTTCAACCTTTAGCTATGTGGCGTAGACACTTTTTGTCTGCTACGCGAGTTAATGCTAAAAGTAAACGCTTCATTCAAGAAACCTTTGATACTGTAGAAACGATTTTTACATCTTATTTACCCAAAGCTATCAATGGCAAAATTCACAAAAAAGCCAAGCTCAATTGTGCATTTTTATCTTTAGATTTAGCGAAAGCCTTGTTAGTTAAAAATGAAATGTCTGAAGCGATCGCGCAAATTCAAACAGCACTCAAGTATAGTTTTTCCTTCCCAGTGATGAGAGCGGTGGCTAGAATCATCGTTTGGGACGGGACGCGATCGCTATTAAAAAGATTAACTGGTACTCCAAGACATAAAACAAAAGCTACTTCCGAAGCTTTCAGCTATCTGAAATCGTCTTAGAGAAACACTTATAAGATTTACGTAATAGTTCTAGTAATTTAACTTAGCCACAAAGGTCACTAAACAATGCGAGTATCTGTTTGCATCACAACGAGAAATCGCCCTCAATACTTGGAAAATTGCCTGCGATCGCTATGGGATTCTGATACTAAGCCTCACTCAATAGTTGTATCAGATGATTCACCTGATCTAGAAGTACAAGAGCGCAATTATCAGATTGTTCAACAATATCCTCACATCACCTATCTGACCGGCCCCCGAATTGGTGTTTGTGCTAACCGTAACAATGCTGTAAATGCCATCCTTAGCTCTGAAACTGACTTCGTAGCTTTTATTGATGATGATATTTGTGTAGAACCAGACTTTATTACGCGTGCGATCGCGCAATACACAGAAATATCTCCAGAACAGAGAAATTCTACCATCCTGTCGGGCATCAGTCACAGTCCTGAAGGATGTGTAATGGCTTCTGGCAAGTTGTCTTTTCGAGGCTATTTCTGTGCTAGTGATATTCCCGAAACTGTAGCAATTCATGCCACTATTTTCCCTCGTCAGTTTTTTGACCAAGAACAGTGGGATGAAAATATCTTTTTTGGCTACGAAGATGCAGAATTATGTTTACGGGCTTTGAAGCGGGAATACAAGATTTTACACTGCCCAGAATTACGAGTGCTGAATACTGGGGACAACGGTAAAAGTTCTTTGATGGTGTCGGACATCGGCACTTTAACTTACTACGAAATTTCTATAGAAGCAGCTAGGCTCTACGTCGGCATTAAACGCTATAAAAATTTATTTCCTAATTTGTTAAAACTAGCGGTTTTTTGTTTTGTATATTTCCTGCATATGACCGTATATCTATGGAGACGTAGCTCACTGCAAGCGTGGCCTGAAATTATCCGTCGTTCCCATGTTCAAAGGTTATGGCAGTCGTCTCAATTGAAGTGGGGATGAGGGAGCAGGGGGGCAGGGAGCAGGGGAGGGAGATTTTACCCCAGTCCCCAGTCTCTAGTTATTTAATTTTGACTTGATTTGTCCCCAATCTCCAGTCCTTTTATAACAGGATAGTTAATTGTGAAACTATGTATTGTTACGCACAATGTAATTAAAGGTGATGGTCAGGGACGGGTCAACTATGAGATTGCCTTAGAAGCAATTCGTCGTGGTCATCACGTTACTTTATTAGCTAGTCAGGTAGCTTTAGAACTAGAGCAGAGTCACCAAATTAATTGGGTTGCTATTCCGGTGAAAGGATTGCCAACGGAATTACTCCGCAATATCATTTTTGCTATTTTTAGTACAAATTGGTTGCGTAAACATCGCGCTGAGATTGATTTGGTGAAAATTAATGGTGCAATTACCCATGCTCCTGGTGATGTAAATGCGGCGCATTTTGTCCATAGTTCTTGGTTAAAATTCTCCTCTAGTAAGGCTGCACCAAAGTCACGCCGAGTTTTATATAACTTTTACCAGTGGTTGTATACAGCTTTAAACGCACGTTGGGAAAAAAAGGCTTTTCGTCAGGCGCGGGTTGTAGTGGCGGTTTCTAATAAAGTGGCAAAGGATTTGCAAGCTATTGGCGTATCACCGCAGAGTATTCAGGTGATTGTCAATGGTGTGGATTTGCAGGAATTTTCACCAGGAAATAGCGATCGCCTGCAATGGGGTTTACCTGAAGGAGTCCCCCTAGCACTGTTTGCAGGTGATATTCGACTCTCTCGCAAGAATTTAGATACAGTCCTCAAAGCCTTAGTACAAGTTCCTGATTTACATCTAGCGGTAGCTGGAATTACGGAAGGTAGCCCATATCTTCAGTTAGCGGAATCTTTGGGATTAAAAGAGCGAGTGCATTTTCTAGGACTGCGCCGTGATATTCCCGACCTGATGAAAGCAGTAGATTTCGTCGTTTTTCCTTCTCGATATGAGCCTTTTGGCTTGGTAGTGATTGAAGCGATGGCTTCCGGTTTACCTGTGATTACCGCTAGTAGTACAGGTGCAGCCGATTTAGTAAAACCTGAAGCTGGGATAGTTTTGGCAGACTCAGATGATGTGGAAGGTTTAGCCAAAGCTATGTTTTCTTTGTCGAGCGATCGCCATTTAAGACAAACAATGGGTGAATCGGCTAGAGCGATCGCCACACAACATAGTTGGACAAGAATGGCACAGTGCTATGTGGATTTATTTGAGGAGTTAAAGAACTGATGAAAATCACAGTAATCGTTCCCACTTACCGCCGTACCCAAGACCTAGCACGCTGTTTTGCAGCACTACAAAAGCAAGCGCGACCAGTTGATGAGGTAGTAATAGTAGTCCGTGATTCCGACTATGAAACTTGGCAGTTCCTCACCAGCTTTGACCCGCAACTTTTGCCATTACGCGCTACCACAGTCAGCATTCCCGGCGTAGTTGCAGCAATGAATGCAGGTCTGGATGTTGCCCAAGGAGACATTATTGCCTTTACCGATGATGATGCTGCTCCCCACAGTAATTGGTTAGCACATATTGAATCCCATTTTCTCGCAGACGATCGCATCGCCGGAGTGGGTGGACGCGATTGGGTATATCATGGCAAAAACTTAGAAGATGGAGTTTGCCCAGTCGTTGGTCAAGTGCATTGGTTTGGGCGCATCATTGGTAATCACCATATAGGTATAGGTGCGCCGCGTGAGGTGGATGTCCTCAAGGGAGTCAACATGAGCTTTCGTCGCGCCGCTATTCAACAATTGCATTTTGATCGGCGGATGTTGGGTACAGGCGCACAGGTTCACTTTGAGGTAGCTTTTTGTCTCTCCCTCAAGCGGGCTGGTTGGAAACTCATCTACGATCCTCAGGTGGGAGTCAATCATTATCCAGCGCAACGATTTGACGAAGATCAACGCCACCAATTCAATCCCATTGCTGTAGTTAATGCTGTACACAACGAAACCTTAGCATTGCTAGAACACTTGTCACCCTCTCAAAAATTAGTATTTTTGTTCTGGGCAACATTCGTAGGCACAAGAGACGCTATGGGTTTTATTCAATGGTTACGCTTTCTCCCCAGTGAAGGCCTGTTAGCAGGACAAAAATTACTAGCCTCTTGGCGCGGTCGTTGGCAAGGTTGGCAGACTTGGCAAGGGTGAGAAGACAGAGAGTAGGGGGCAGGGAGACTGTAACTAATGTCCAATGCCCAATTACGAATTACGAATTATTTGGAGATTTTCAGTGGTTCAGATACATACGCTTCCCAATAGTCCGCCGAAACAAAACTTGAGTTTTGGAAAGCAACCGCCGTTAGCTTGGGCGGCTATACTATTCCTCGTGCTGTTTTCAGCAGTGTGCATTTTCGGAGGTGCGGCTGGCATTCTGCGGACAGCTTATGTGATTATTTCCTTCGCTATTGGTATTTTCCTATATGTGCGATACCCCTTACTTTACACAGGTTTTACCTGGTGGATTTGGTTTGTAACGCCGTTTGTGACTCGTTTAGTTGATTATAAGAGTGGTTGGGACCCTACGCGTTTTATGCTAGTGTCGCAATACTTGGTGACATTATTAACATTACATACTTTTTTAAAAGAACTGCCGAAGTCGCTACGCCAAGGCAGTTTACCCTTTGTTTTAGCATTCCTAGGGGTATTTTATGGCTTTCTCGTAGGCATAATTAAAACATCACCCTTTACTGCGGCGCGGGGACTTCTAGATTGGTTAACTCCTATTACTTTTGGTTTTTACCTATTTATCCACTGGCGAGATTATCCCCTCTACCGTCGTACCATTGAGCGTACTTTCCTCTGGGGAGTTTTGGTGACAGGAATCTATGGAATTTACCAGTTTTTAGTTGCTCCTGAGTGGGATGTATTCTGGCTAGTAAATACAAAATTGACTAGCATGGGTGATCCTGAACCGTTGAAACTACGCATCTGGAGTACGATGGCTTCCCCTGCACCCTATGCAGCTATGATGATGGCCGGGTCACTATTATTATTTAGTAATAAAACATTTCTTCGGATTCCGGCTTCTGCGATCGCTTACTTGGCTTTCTTGCTCACAACAGTCCGGACATTATGGGGCGGATGGTTTATAGCATTTATTACTTTTATCACTTCATTAAAGGCACACCTGCAAATGCGCCTGTTTATCACTATTTTGCTCATGGCAATTTGTATAATTCCACTAACGCAAATAGAACAATTCTCTGAGACGATCTCTGATCGGTTTGAAACGTTTTCTCAGTTGGAGAAAGATGACAGTGCTAAAGTAAGACAAAAAATATATGAAGATGGTCTTAATAGTGCTTTAACTAATGGTTTAGGTAATGGTGTAGGTAATACTTTTATTGTTAATGAAAAAGGCATCTTAGAACCGATTGTAATTGACAGTGGCATTCTGGATATGTTTTTTACATTAGGTTGGTTTGGAGGTGTCTTTTATTTAGTAGCAATATTTATGGCGTTTGCAAAATCGTTCCAATATTCTGAATATCGTTTTGATACTTTTATGGCTGCTTCTAGAGCTATTAGCCTCGGTATGTTGTCAACACTATTAGGCAATAGTGGGATGTTGGGAATGCCTGGTATGGTGCTTTGGGGTTTTATAGCTCTGGCTATGGCAGGGCATAAATATCATGTACGTTCACGAATCGATTAGGGACTGGGGACGAATGAAAAAGCAGGGGAGCAGGGAGCAAGGGAGCGGGGAAAAAATCACCTGCCTCTTATCAAGTGTGTAGTAGTCTATCAAGTTAGTTTTGAGGGTTCGTAGTAAGGACTTTAGTCCTGATTTTTCTAAGGACTAAAGTCCTTACTACGAACTTGCTTATGCCTCAATTCACATTTGATGACCTAGTAGAGACGTAGCAATCCTATGTCTCTCTACAACATTATTTTTCACCAGATATCTAGTATAGTTAATTGCTTTTTCAAGACGCGATAAATCGCGTCTCTACATGAGGGTTTTGTGCCTCGATTTTTTAGATTTTGGATGGCATCTCAATATATGTTGCTGAGTTCTTGGCAATCAACTCGCCATATACTACTAAAGTTTCTTGATTCACACGCCCAACGGTCAGCCATTCTAGATTTTGTTGTGCTTGCTTCTTCCACTGGTACAGTCTATGAGGATTCCTGAGTAAATCCGCTAAAGCTTTTGCTAGAGCCTGACTATCTTTAGGTGGAACTAGGATACCTGCCTGTCCACCATCTAAGGCTTCAGGAATACCGTCTACGTTAGTGGCAACAATAGCACAACCGGCTTCTCTAGCTTCTGGGATTACCAGTGGGGAGGGGTCACGGTGGGAGGCGAGAACAAAGATATCAGCTGCTAAGAGGTAACGTTGCGGCTCTGGCTGAAAACCTTCAAAATGGATGCGACTACTAAAACCTGTTTTTTGGGCTTTGTCTGCAAAAGTTTCTCTGTCTGGGCCATTGCCTACCAAATAGAGATGTGTTTGGGGAAATTCTGCGGCGATTTGTACGAAAGCATCAATTAACTCACTAATGCCTTTGCGTTGATACATCCCGGCTACTGTAGCGATCGCTGGCTGTTGTAATTCTACAGGCTGGTACTCTTGAATGTTACGGGTGCGGACGCTACCTAATGTCCCATTAGATATCACCCGTAATTTATGCTCTGGAATCCCCCGCCGTGCCATTGATTTAGCAACCGCCTTGCTGACAGCAATTACCCGATCGGCTATTCCCATCAGTACCGCACTGCTTTGGAATTCGTTGTGTACTGTGGCAACTAAGCCATAACTATCAGCAGCTTTGAGAAATCTCCCTAATACAACCCCTGTCATCATATGAGCATGGACAATATCCGGCTGAAATTCTTTGATAATGGCTCGATAACGTCTAACCGCATTAATTAAATTGATTGGTGTCCTCGTTTGATCTAATTGAAAGTGCTGGACACCATAATTTGCTAATAATATTTCATATTCTCCGCCAGCAGATGCAACAGCCACTTCATGACCGTTTTTTGCTTGCAGACAAGCTAAGTCTACAGCTACATTGACGATGCCGTTACCAATTTCTCGGACGTGGTTCAAAATATGTAGTACACGCATTTACTTGCCAGTGTTTAGTTACAGTTTGAATGAGTAAAGAGTGCTGAGTGATGAGTAAGGAGTGATGAGTAAGGAGTGATGAGTAAGGAGTTTTTCTCCTCTACTCCCCCTGCTTCCCCTGCTTCCCCTGCTTTTCCTGCTCCCCCCACACCCCTACACCCTCACTCTTCACCCCGGTAGGCGATACATCATCACTTTGCCTTTGGCATTTTCTTCTACAAATACTAGATACTCACCATTTGAGCGTTGAAAAGCGCGGATGCCGTAGGGTATATCTACCCAGCCACTTTCTCCGTTGACTTCTGGGCCTGGTTTTAATATTTGTAGTTGTTTTCCTGTGGTGGCGTTATAGGCGTAAACCTCCGCCATTTTACTAGCTACTGCAAAAACTCTATCTCCCGCTACATCCATTGATTTAATATGCAGTTTGGGGTTAGTTTTGGTTTCATAAGGCAAAGCTATCCGCCAACGTAGATTTTTTTTCTTACTCCAGTTGTCGTAGCGCACTATCTCTGTACCAACTAACCCCCAATCACCATCTAAGTTGGGGCGATCGCTTGTATACCCTCCCAGATACATAACATCCTGTTTGGGAATATACTTAATCCTAGTTAGGGTTTTGAAAGGTGCTGGCATGGGTATTCTTGCCCCAGTACCTTGACCATAAATCGGACAACCATGAGTGTCTAATTTCTGATAAGGATAATGTTTGATGTAGCCAGCTTCGGCTGCTTGCCAAATATCACCTTTGCTGTCAATTTCCCAACCCCAGACAGAAGCATCTTCTTCACCTAGAGTTTTGTATTCATTGCTTTGAATTGAACCATCACCATTGACATCTCGCCATAACCAACTACCGTTTTTGGGTTGATTAGCTGGCCAGTTGAGATGGTTCTTGCCAAATATCCCGCAAGGAACGGCAATTTCACCATCAAAACGGTAAATTAATAGACGTTCTGCCATCATTTCTGAGGAGAGATAAAGTAACCTTTTTCCTCCTAGGCGGCGGACGAAGGCGGCTGTAGGTGTGGTATGTAGTCTGCCATCATCGGGATAGCGGAATTTATCTAGGGTATATGCTTTATATGTCCATTCTTTGCCGTTATTTTTGCTGTAGTCCATGACGAAGTGTTCATTTTTAGTAAACACATCTTTACCATCACTATCAGGATCGGTATCGGCATTATCTACGAATTGCAAACCCAGTAAACGCCACTGGAGTTTTCCTGATGGCGAGAACATCCTTAAATCTGCACCAGTGCTATTGAAACCATGATTGCTAATGTAGATATTGCCTGCTGTATCTGTACCAACTCCGGTAATGCCGTACAGTTTTGAATCTTTGGCTTCACCCCGAATCCCGCTATAAATGCCGCCTTTGTCGCCAAAAGTGCCAATCTGCGCTGGCTTTTTGGCAATGTTGTAAATTAATACTTGCTGACGCTGGTTATTTTCTGCAACTAACAGTTTATCTTGTGGAGTTACTGCGATCGCAGTTGGCTGCACTACATCGGTAATCTGTTGCGGTAATTGCTTGCCTTGGGGGGTATAACGAACAATCTTGGCAGCAGTTTTATTATTTTTATTGTGAACAACCCAGAGATTATTTTGCCGATCAATGGCGATCGCACCTGGATTAGTCACGCTAAAACTGCGTAGTTCCTGCATGGTGTCGCTGTTGTAAACCCGGATGCTATCAGTAGCAACATCACTGACATATAACTCATTACCGATAGTTGCCAATCCAGTGACTTCATTTTTTGTATTGATAATGAGCATACTCTTATCCCAACCACGCCCCCCAGCAAATGGGGCTGGTTTGCCAGATAAGGTATAGCGTCTGACACAGTACCAAGTCGTTCCCTTGGGGGGATAATCATCCTCTGGTTTCCCTTCAGGTGATTGCTGCATACCTACATAGAGGTATTGTTTATTGGCTGTAATTGCTATTCCTCCCAGCCTTCCCCAGCCATGTAAGTCATCAACTTTACCGATGACATCACCATTCTTATAAATACCTACTTCCCTACCAGCTTCATCCCAATGACTGTTGATATAAACTGTGCCATCTGGGGCAACATACATCCCAGCCATTTGAATCTGTACCCACTTTTTACCACTAAAAGTATTACCGAGCCAAGATGTTTTGTAAGCTGGTTTTGCTGATACCTGATAAGTAGTGGCTGGTACTGTATTTAAAGTCCCAGATATGGGATTGCCTATGGGAGCAACAATCACTGCCATAGCTAAGACTAGTATAAAAAGATATGTTTTTAAACCACGAAAATTTCTATTACGAGAGAGTTTATTGATATATTGACTACAATTTTGATACAAGTTACTCAACTGTGTTCCTAATCTTTTTTCCATAGTTAGGTTGATTTTTTAATTAGTTTTAATTCATCAATATCCACAGTTCAAATAGATTAGCAATTTTTTATTGATTTGAACCTGATAAATCCTATTTCTGGTAGAACACGTACATAAGCTAACAGATGATTAATAGGTTTTTATTATATTCACTAGATTTTTATCAAAAACTTACATTTTTTTAAAGACAATATTCTAGGAATATTTTTCATGTATTAATATTTACTATGTAGGGTTCGTCAGTGCGATAGATTCTAACTACACCAAAAAAATACTTATCCTGACGCACCCTACTAACTTGGGATAATTGATTTTTTGGAGTTCCCTTACATTTACTTCTTGTGGAACACTGATTTACAAACCATAGACAGATTCTATCTTCTGTATTTTTCAGTATCATCAGCTACGATTGATGAGTGAGGAAACTGAATGAATGTTGAGATATCTGCACTTTTGGAGAAAGTGCAAAAAATGTTTAATGGCTTCATAGCCTTACTACCGAATATCATCCTGGCGTTAATTGTATTTGCAGTATTTATTTTTATAGGTAGGCAAATTAAGCGTCTAGTCAAACGCTTAACTCGTCATCGCCGTTATGCTCGTAATTTGGGTATGGTGTTAGGAAGATTGGCACAAGGTGCGACGGTTTTAGTGGGGTTATTTATCTCCTTATCTATTGTGATTCCCTCACTCAGAGCAGGGGATTTGGTGCAGTTGTTGGGAATTAGTGGGGTAGCAATCGGTTTTGCATTTCGGGATATTCTGCAAAATTTTTTAGCGGGTATTTTAATTTTATTGACAGAGCCTTTTCAAATTGATGATCAAATTGTTTTTAAAGGCTTTGAGGGGACAGTAGAAAATATTGAAACACGGGCTACCACTATTAGAACTTATGATGGTCGCCGGATTGTGATCCCAAATTCTGAGTTATTTACTAATTCTGTGACTGTGAATACTGCCTTTGAGCATCGGCGATTGGAATATGATATTGGTGTTGGCTATGGGGATGATTTAGAGCAGACTAAGCAGTTAATGCTGGAAGCAATACATAGTGTAGATGTAGTGTTAAAAGATCCAGCCCCGGATGTATTGGTGATGGAACTAGCGGAAAGTAGTGTGAATATTCGTGCTAGGTGGTGGATAAAACCGCCTTTTAGGTTAGATGCACTAGAGTCACGGGATAAAGTCATCTCTGCAATCAAGCAAAAACTGTATGTAGAACATGGCATAGATTTGCCCTATCCTACCAGACAAATTTTATTCCATGACCAAACCGAAGAAACAGACGGCGATCGCTCCCGTCAACGTGAAGGATGGCCGGCGGGTAAGAAAGAAGTTCCCAAACCTCGCAGTATTAGCGGTTCGCTGCGACGGTTGGCTGAGGCGGGTAACGGTAAGGTAGATACTCCCACAGCCAAGGAACAGTCATGAATAACGTGCGGTTGAGAAAGTTATGGGATGCACTCCATTCTAGCTACTGGTTTTTACCCAGCTTGATGGTTTTGATGGCGATCGCTTTATCATTTATTATGCTTACCCTTGATCGCTCCATCGGGTTTGGAGATTGGAGTTTAATTTATACAGGCGGCCCCGATGGTGCAAGAGAGGTACTTTCCGCCATCGCCGGTTCGATGGTAAGTGTAGCGGCTACAGCTTTCTCAATTACCATTGTTGCACTGCAACTAGCGGCTGCTAACTTTGGCCCCCGATTGCTACGCAATTTTATGCAGGACACAGGTAATCAAGTAGTATTAGGTACATTTATTGCTACCTTTATTTACTGCTTACTGGTACTGCGGACTATCTACGGTGAAGACTATAACCCGTTTATACCTCATTTGTCGGTGACATTTGGCATTGTGTTAGCTATCTTCAGTATTGGAGTGTTAATTTACTTCATCCATCACGCCTCAACAATCATTCAAGCTTCCCATGTGATTCATAGTGTGAGTGAGGATTTCAACAAAGCCGTTGATCGTTTATTCCCCGAAAAAATTGGCATAAGTCCACCACCAAACCCACAACACACAGAAATACTTCCTGAAGATTTCGAGTCCTTGGTTAGTCCCATTGGTGCTAAACACAGTGGTTATCTGCAATTTATCGATGACGAACAATTACTGAAGGTTGCCTGTAAGCATAATTTACTACTACGGTTGGAATTACGACCAGGAAAGTTTGTGATTGAAGATAGTATTCTCGTCTTGGCTTTCCCTGGTAAACGAGTCAATCAAAAACTTATTGATGAAATCAACAAAGCTTTTATCTTGGGTAGAGAACGCACCGAACAGCAAGATGTAGAGTTTCCGGTGAATCAGTTGGTAGAAATAGCAGTGCGTGCGCTGTCTCCGGGAATTAACGATCCTTTTACGGCTATCCGGTGCGTTGATAGATTGTGTGCGGGGATGTGCTATTTAGTCCAAAGAAAATGTCCTTCACCCTATCGTTACGATCGCGATCGCCAATTACGCATCATCGCTGAACCCGTCACCTTTGCTGGAGTGATGGATAGTGCTTTCAACCCTATTCGCCAGTATGCCCGTACTGATGCAGCCGTGACAATTCATCTTTTAGAAGCGATCGCCCACATTGCCCAGTATACCCACAATCCCGAATACCTAGCTGTCCTGCGTCGTCATGCTGACATGATTGAACGGGGAGGAAAAGAAGGATTACCAGAACCACAAGACCGCCAAGACTTGCAAGAAAAATATCTCAGCGTCATTCAAGCTGTAGAGCAAAATCATTGGATTTCAACCTAACTACGAATTACGAATTGTTAACAATTCCCTATCTGGTATGTAAAATGGTCAGCATATTTTGCTTCTTGTGTTGCCCATGACCATTACTAAACGTCATCTGCCAAAGTTGATCAGTTTTGCTAAAAATCCTAGTCTTTCCCAAAAATTAATGCTCATTGGGTTAGCTATTACCTTGTTCTTCATTTTCCTGGCTTTCTTTGCGCCTGTACTGCAATCTTGGGGATGGCTACAAAATCCGAAAGAATTTCTCTCGAACCCTATACAAGAAGCACCATCTGCTAAACATTGGTTTGGTACTAGCCGTTTAGGACATGATGTGTTCTCTCGGACGATATTTGGCGCACAAGCTGCTCTGCAAGTGGTGATTCTAGCTACTGCGCTGAGTATGATAATTGGTGTACCTCTGGGAATGTTGAGTGGCTACCTTGGTGGTCGGTTAGATAAGGTGTTGCTGTTTATGATGGATAGTATCTACACCTTGCCAGGGCTGCTGCTTTCCGTGACACTAGCGTTTGTGGTGGGACGAGGGATATTAAATGCTGCGATCGCTATTAGTATTGCATATGTACCTCAATATTACCGTGTCGTCCGCAATCATACGGTTAGCGTCAAAACAGAAGTGTTCATTGAAGCGGCTCAAGCAATGGGTGCTTCTACTTGGGTAGTGCTTTCTAGGTATCTATTCTTAAACGTTATTCAAAGCGTACCTGTACTCTTCACCCTGAACTCCGCCGATGCAATTTTGGTATTAGGTGGTTTAGGCTTTTTAGGGCTAGGCTTACCGGAAGAAGTTCCAGAATGGGGATACGATTTAAAACAAGCTCTAGAAGCCTTACCTACAGGTGTTTGGTGGACTACCCTGTTCCCTGGTTTGGCGATGACTTTTATGGTGGTAGGGTTATCACTACTTGGTGAGGGGTTAAATGAATTTGTCAATCCCCGATTACGGGGAGAAAATGGAAACCGGAAATAGTCAACCCCTTATAGGGAATTCAAAATCCTGCCCTCGAACGAAGTGAAGGGTCAAAATTCAAAATTAAGAGTTCTTGTTTTGAATTTTAGCGTTTTGAATGGGATACATAACTTTATTAATGATTGAGAGATTAGAGTGAAAGATAACATTTCTTTAATTGCGGCGGCGGCTGGTGGATTTATGCTTTCGGTGGCTTTGGCTGGCATTTTACGCGGTGCGCCAGTTACAGCTTGGCAAGAACACTCAAATGTTCGTTCTAATATTGTCACTGATTTAAGAATCACACCTAAAAAGACCGATAACTTAGAATTTTTTGGTCGAGAAACACAAAAAAGCTAATATGCTTTTGTAAATTACCCCAAGTCGGGGAATTTCTGATCAGCTTAGTCAAAGCTAGCTGAGAATTTGCGGTGTGAGGATGGAAAAGTGGGGAATTCTCAAGTAATTGGGATTGACTTGGGGGGAACAGCGATTAAATTAGGGCGATTTAGTCAAGATGGTAGTTGTCTGCAATCTTTGACTGTCGCCACTCCGCAACCTGCAACACCGGAGGCTGTGTTTGTTGTTATGGTGGATGCGATCGCACAAATTGACCCGGATAATCAAACTATAGCTATTGGTGTGGGTACTCCTGGCCCGGCTGATGCTACAGGACGCATTGCTCAAATTGCGATTAATTTACCAGGGTGGCAAAATATACCTCTGGCCGATTGGTTAGAAGCTAAAATTGGCAAGCCGACTATTATCGAGAATGATGCTAATTGTGCAGGTGTCGCTGAGGCTTGGTTAGGTGCTGGCCGCCAATTTGACAATTTTATTCTGTTAACCTTGGGGACTGGTGTTGGTGGTGCAATTATTCTCAATGGCAATTTGTTTGTGGGACATCAAGGTGCGGCTGGAGAATTGGGGTTAATCACACTTCAAACAGATGGGCCAATGTGTAAGAGTGGAAATCAAGGCTCTTTAGAACAATACACCTCAGTCAAAGCTATTCGTCGCCTGACTGGGAAAGAACCTGCGGAATTAGGAATGCTGGCGCAATCAGGAGATGTCAAAGCTTTAGCATTTTGGGACGAATATGGCAGGTATTTAGGTATTGGTTTAACTAGTTTAATTTATGTTTTAACACCAAAAGCGATTATTCTTGGTGGTGGTGTTAGTGCTAGCTTTGAGTTTTTTTTACCATCTCTCAAAGCAGAAATTGCACAGCGCGTCATGCCAACATCTCGCGCTGGGTTACAAATTCTTCCAGCACAATTAGGTAACTCAGCAGGTATGGTAGGTGCTGCTAAATTAGCATGGAAATTAATTTGTAATTTGTAATTACTAATGATTAATGACTAAGAAAAAGAATAGCCTGTAGTCTTCTGCACGTATTGCAATACTTTATTATATGACTCTGGGTTGCTTGCAGGATTAATAACGATGGGGATAGTACCATCAGGCAACCAAAAAGTTATCCTGCCGTTGGTTTCTTGACAAAAGGAACTAATACAATTGAGGTTAATTACATATTCGTTTCTTTCATAAAAAATTTTTACCCAATAGGCATTTTCTACTTCCAACCCCGTTACTTTGTCTAGATAATCTAGAATTTTTTGATAATCTGCTAGATTATTTTGGGGGATAATCACAATGGGAATAGCACTATCAGGCAACCAAAAGGTAACTCTGCCGTTTTTTTCATAACAAAAGGCATTAACACGGTCAAAATTGATCACATATTGTTTCCTCTCATAAATAATTTTTACCCAGTACGTCACAACCTCTCCTCAAGTCCCAAGTTTATGAATGATGCTTACCCTGTATTTTATGAAGTCTACTAATACTAATTGGAAAAACAATCTCAAATCCAAAATGGTAGACTTCCTAAGTTAATGTTGTTGTGTGTAAATTCAAAATGCCAATAATAGATTTTGAATTTTGGATGGTAGATGCCCTTTAGCTACTGTAGGGTATTGAGAATTGTTTAAGATACCTCTACAGGTGTTTGAAAACTAGCAGTGGGATGATTGCGAGCGATCGCAGCCTGCATGAAGCCTTTAAATAAAGGATGGGGGTTGCTAGGGCGGGATTGGAACTCTGGATGGAATTGACACGCGATAAAAAATGGATGTTGCGGCAATTCTACAATCTCTACTAAGCGTCCGTCAGGGGAAGTTCCACTGATTACATAGCCAGAATCTAATAATAACTGGCGATATGTGTTATTAAACTCATAGCGATGGCGATGCCGTTCATCAATGACTTCTGCTTGATATAGCTGGGATGCCAGAGTATTGGGGAGAATATGGCAAGGATATACACCTAAGCGCATTGTTCCGCCTAAATCTACGACATCTTGTTGGTCTGGTAACAGGTTAATAACTGGGTAATTAGTAGATGGATCAAATTCTGCACTGTTAGCAGCTGTTAAATCGCCAACATTTCTAGCCCATTCAATGACAGCACATTGCATTCCCAAGCATAAACCGAGGAAGGGGATTTGGCGATCGCGGGCGTATTTAATAGCGGCAATTTTACCATCTACCCCACGCGTGCCAAAACCTCCCGGTACAAGTACACCATCTACCCCTGCAAGGTATTTTTCTGCTGATTCGATTTCCAAATCTTCTGAGTTCACCCAGCGCAGGCGCAAATCTCCGTGTGTGGCAAAGGAAGCATGACGTAGTGCTTCAACGACAGATAAATAGGCATCACTCAGCCGGACATATTTACCAACAATGGCGATTTCTACGGTGTGTTTGGGACTGTATAATCTTTCTACCATCGTTTGCCATTTTTCTAGATTTGGCTGGCGTTGTTCCATCTGCAACAAGTCTAGAGCTTGTTCTGCCAGTCCTTCCCGTTCTAGAATTAGTGGGACTTCATAGATACTGCTAGCGTCTTGGGCGGTGATGACACACCCTACAGGCACATCACAGAACTCCGACATTTTTTGCTTTAATCCCATTGGGACGGGGCGATCGCTCCGGCATACTAAAATATCAGGTTGAATGCCGATGGATCTCAGTTCCTTGACTGAATGTTGCGTCGGCTTGGTTTTCATTTCTCCCGCCGAAGCAATATAAGGTACTAGGGTAACGTGCATATACAGCACATTTTGCCGTCCTACCTCTTTGCGTAGCTGACGAATAGCTTCCAAAAACGGTAGTGATTCAATATCGCCTACAGTACCGCCAATTTCCGTAATCACTACAGATGGGTTAGTAGCTTGAGCAACTAATAAAATCCGTTTTTTAATTTCATTAGTAATATGGGGAATCACCTGTACAGTGCCGCCATTGTAGTCACCACGACGTTCACTCGTAATTACAGCCTGATAAATTGAACCAGTCGTAACGCTGTTGAGCCGCGACATCAAGGTATCAGTAAAGCGTTCGTAATGTCCCAAGTCTAAATCGGTTTCTGCACCGTCTTGGGTAACAAACACTTCCCCATGCTGAAAAGGACTCATTGTGCCTGGATCAACATTAATATATGGGTCGAGTTTCAAAATCGACACTGAATAATCGCGTGATTTGAGTAAACGGCCCAGACTTGCTGCTACAATGCCTTTGCCAATACTGGAAACCACACCCCCAGTTACAAAGATAAACTTAGTCATAGTAGTTTGAGTTGCCATCGACTGCTAAAAATACCTTCCGAAAAAACATCCCGACATTGTGCCACAGTCATATCAATTCGCAATTCGCAATGGACTAGCGTCCTGCTACGCTAACGCAATTCAGAAACCCAGATTTGACAAGGCTTTCTGAATTTGAATCTGTTGCAGAATTTTTGTGAATTGGTATGACATAGTGAATTATCTGTGATCCTGCTGTGAAAAAATTCCTACTCCCAGTAATCTTAAGCTGCTTTATCTCCTCCTCTGTAGCATTGGCAGAACCTAATCCATCTCTGAAAGTTGTTTATCCCCCAACCAACCACCAGACTAGTGCAGAAAAAATCTTTTTTATTGGCACAGCACCACCTAATGGACAAGTTCTCATTAATGGTACGCCAATTACCCGCAGTCAGTCTGGCCATTTTGCGCCAAGTTTCCCGTTAAAGTTGGGAGAGAATATTTTTGAGATACGTCACCAAGATCAAGTGCTTCAGATTAAGGTGAACAGAATCAGCACCCAGCCTGAGATACCCCAAGGGTTAGCCTTTGCTCAAGGTTCTCTAACTCCAGTCGCCGACATTGCCAGACTACCGGGAGAACTAATTTGTTTTAGCGCAGTCGCACCCCCTAACGCCAGTGTCTCTGTGAAATTGGCAAGTCAGACTGTGGCACTTTTGCCTCAACCACAACAGGCACAACTACCCAGCAATTTGGCAGCCTTGACGGGGCAGAATCAACCCACTACCCAGTCTAGCGTGGGAAAATATGAGGGTTGTACTACATTTCCAGCACCTGCTTCTGATTCCTTTACCCAAATTGTCGGCAATAACATCATCTCTGGTACTGTTGTCCCAGATTCACGTCAAAATATCGATCTGGGTCAACCGGAATTTCAACTCAGGCTGAATGGTAAGACGATAACTCAACCAGGAACTGGCAAAATTACCATCCTCTCACCGGCGCAGTTACCAGTGGCAGAGGTGACAGTAGAGGCTGGTGTGGCTCGTACTGGTGCTAGTACCGATCATTCTCGACTTACTCCACTACCCCAGGGAACACGGGCAACTGTCACAGGAAAAGAAGGTGAATGGTTGCGTTTAGACTATGGTGCTTGGATTAATAGTAAGGAAACCCGCATTTTACCAGGAGCTATTCCGCCACGCTCAATTATTCGCAGTGTCGGATATCGAAGACTTCCCGGTGCAACAGAGATGGTTTTCCCCCTACAAACTCGTGTACCTGTGAGTGTGCAACAAGGCAATAACTCTTTTACATTGACACTCTACAACACCACTGCCCAAACTGATATCATTCGCCTGGATGATGACCCCCTGATTTCTCGCCTAGATTGGCAGCAGGTAGCCCCCGGACAGGTTCAATACACCTTCAACCTCAAAAAAAATCAACAGTGGGGATATAAGCTGAGATATAACGGTACAACCCTGGTTTTGGTTTTACGTCATCCGCCTGTTATCAAGCAAAATAGGCAAAAACCCCTATCTGGTATCAAGATTCTACTAGATCCAGGGCATGGTGGTAAAGAATCTGGTGCAGTTGGGCCGACTGGATATTTAGAAAAAGATGTAAATTTGGTTGTATCTAAGCTGTTGCGGGATGAATTAGTTAAAAAGGGTGCAACAGTTGTGATGACGAGGGAAACAGATCAAGAAGTATCTCTGCCAGAGCGTCAAGCAATTATCAATCGAGAAGAACCGGCGATCGCACTTTCGATTCATTACAACGCTCTACCCGATGCTGGTGATGCGGAAAATACTAAAGGTGTGGGTATGTTTTGGTATCATACCCAAGCTCATAGTATTGCTATTTTTATGCAAAACTATCTAGTAGAGAAACTCGGTAGACCTTCCTACGGTGTATTTTGGAATAACTTAGCCTTGACACGCCCCGCCGCCGCGCCGTCAGTATTATTAGAGTTGGGTTTTATGAGCAATCCCAATGAGTTTGAGTGGGTGACAAATCCCCAAGAACAGAAAAAGTTAGCCAAAACTTTAGCAGAGGGAATAACTGAATGGTTTAGAAGCGTTAAGTAGCATATTTGCTCAACGTGCAACGTAAATAAAAATGTTGATGGTTGACGGTTGACTGTCGGGAGTTGATTATGCTGAAAAATGCCAGAAAATATCCAACTGCTATCTTGACGACTCTAGCTTTCATTGGGATTGTAATCAGTACAAATACTCAAGCGATCGCGCAAACTCCATTAAATCAGCTTTCATGCAGTGAGGTAGAAATTCAAAAGCATATCCAGCAATTAAATCAGGCTGAACCTGCTAATTTTAATGCCGTGGTAGCCTGTAAGTCTAAAGCCGTTCCATCTCTCATCAAAAGTCTAAATACCTTAGATGAAAACTTCCGCATCACTATGATTGCTGCACTGGGTGAAATTGGTGCGGAAGCATTACCAGCAGTACCTTTGTTGAATAATTTATTAGATAACAAAAGCAAAGATGTCCGGGTAGTCGCTGCTAATGCGCTCAAAAAAATTGGTAAAGATCCTGTTCCCGCTTTAATTCGCGCTTTAGGAAATACATATCCTACTGTACGCGAAAAGGCTGCTGATGCTTTAGGAAGACTTGGTATAGAGGCAAAAGAAGCTGTTCCGGCTCTGATTAATGCACTCCAAGATTCAGATAGTAGTGTTCGCGCTCATGCTGCTGATGCACTGGGAGAAATTGGCACACAAGCAAAAGATGTTGTTCCGGCTTTGATTAATGCACTGAAAGACCCAGATAATGATGTGCGCATTTATGCGGCTTATGCTCTAGGCGAATTTGGTATGGAAGCAGAAGCAAAAAAAGCTGTTCCGGTGCTGATTAACGCACTCCAAGATCCAAATCGTGACTTTGTCGCTCATGTAGCCTATGCGTTGAGCAGAATTGAAGATCATGTTCTCTCTTTAATTCTGGCTCTACAAAATCCTGACCCTCAAGTACGCGCTCAAGCGGCTGATACTTTAGGGAAGCTTAACCGTTATGCAGAATATGCGTATCCGGCGGATCTGTTTGAAGATGTTTATCTGGCTCTGAATAACGCAAGCAAAGATCCAGATAGTTATGTTCGCGATCGCGCAGTTTATGCGATTATTAGCCTGGAGGAAAGAGAAGCCACAAGTGTATTTTTAGTAAAAAAAGCAACATCTACTCATGTCAGCAACAACCCACCGATTATGTGTAAAATCCCAGTAATCAGGTCTGTACTGAGATGGAAATGCCCCTCAGTAGTACGGTTGAATAGTAATGGCAAATGAGTTTACCAATGCTAATTTAAGGGGCAAAGACTTCCGGGGAAAAAACCTCACGGGAGTTGATTTCAGTCATGCTGATATCCGTGGCGCAAATTTTAGTAATGCTATTCTCGTTTGTGTAAATTTCACCTCTGCTAAGGCTGGATTGCCAATTTTCCGGGTAATTGTTTCTGCTTTATTGTCACTAATTGTATCATTATTTGCCGGATTAATTGCCGCTTATGGTGGTGCAATTATTGGGGATTTGTTAAGTGGTAATGCTAACATATCCCCTGGTTTTGGAGTAATAGCAATATTTACTGTAACGATTTTTTTAATTATTATTCTCTGGCAAGGTTTAGGGTTAATACTAGCAACATTAGCGGAAGTAGTAGCTGCTTGCGCGATTATTTTATTAGCATTGTTTCCCGAAAATGAGATAGGAACTTCTTCGGCAGTCGGAGCAATATTAGTGATACTGGCTATAGCTGGCTCAATTGTTGGTGTGATGAATATGGCTTTAGCTGTAGCTGTCGCCAGAGCTATGGTTTTACCGGGAATTGTGAATTTAACGGGATTAATCGCTGTAATTGGTGCTTTTGTTGGTGCGTTATTGGGAGTGCGATCGCAAGTTTCAGCATACATCATGGCTGGCATAGTTGGTTTAGTAGCGATCGCCTTTGGGTTTTATGTAGGAAGACAAGCTATAACTGGAAATCCAAAATACTTGCTGATTCGCTCCTTGGCAATTAGTATTGTTTCCCAAGGTGGAACTAGCTTTCGCGGTGCTAATTTAACAGATGCTAATTTTACCCAAGCTAACCTCAAAAGTGTAGACTTGCGCCAAGCTATACTTACCCGCACCTGCTGGTTTCAATCACAAAATTTAGCTCAAGCTCGTTTAGAAGATACATACTTAGAAAATTCCCAATTACAGCAGTTAGTCATTACCAAAGAAGGTAGAGAACAAAACTTTGATCGCTTAAATCTCCGAGAATTAAATCTGGAAAATGCTAATTTGCAAGATGCTAGTTTTATTGGTACAGATTTGAGTGAAGCCAATTTACAAAATGCTAATTTAGTAGGGGCAAAACTTGCCCAAGCACAGCTATATCAAACTATTTTAAATCAAGCTTGTTTAACAGGAGCTTATATTCAAAACTGGGGAATTTCCACTGATACTAAACTTGAAGATATCAAATGTGATTACATATATATGCAGCTACCAACCAAGGATGATCCCGATCCTTGCCGCAAACCAGATAATCGGCGGGAAACTTTTCAAGCAGGTGACTTTGCAGAATTTATCGCCCCGATTATCAAAACGCTTGATCTCTACCAGACGCAAAATATTGATCCGCGTCAAGTAGCTAATAAGTTCAAAACTCTTGATTTATTTCATTATGAAGGAATTGATCCAACTGCTGCGGCGATCGCTGTTACACAACTAGCAGAGAATCACCCAGAAGCTGAATTAGAAATCGTTGCTTTAGAAGGTAGAGGAAAAGACAAAATTCGCCTGCAAGCTATAGTAAATAATGATGCGAATCGCTCAGAACTTTATCAAGAATATTTTCAAAAATATGCTGAAATTCAATCTTTGCCTTATAGTGATTTACAAACTCTACTTTTAGGAATTAAGGAAAAAGAAGAACGGATTCAAAGCTTAGAAAGACTTCTAGAGAATGCCATACATCAGCCTAAGTTTTATGTAGAAACATATCAAAATCAAGGAGAGTTTTTTATGTCACAAAGTAAAGGAAATATCAATATCAGTGGCTCTCAAGGGAACATCAGTGGAATTTCTGCCGTGGGTGAAAATTCTGCAATGACAGGTGTTGCTATTGGCGCAATTAGTGGCAGTGTGACAAATACTATTAATCAGTTACCCGCATCTCCTGAACCAGATAAACCAGGGATAAAGGAACTCCTAACTGAATTACAAATTGCTATTGAAGCTGATAAAAACCTAGGTGATGAAGACAAAGAAGAAGCTTTAGAACAGTTAAAAGTAATTGCAGAAGCAGGTCAAAAACCGGAAGATGGAGCAATGCAGAAAATAGCAAAAACGGCTCTTAAATTCTTGAAAGGTACAATTGCTGACTTACCTACAACCGAGAAGTTAGTTGAAGCCTGCGGTAAATTGTTGCCTTTGATTACTAAATTCTTTGGCTTACCATGATTGAGCAGAGGAAATGCAATTCATATCATGGTTTTGCTTAGAATTGTGAGCTTAACTGGATTGATTGCTGTATTTAGTGGTGTTCTGGGTGCATTATTTAGGAGTGCGATCGCAAGTTTCAGCATACCTCATGGCTGGGATGCTTGGTTTAGTCGCGATCGCTTCGGTAAAATTTATAGTGAGTTACTATTTTTTAACTTTCAACATGATTAAACTCGACCAGTTTCTTAAATTTGTGGGTATAGCCTCAACAGGAGGTCAAGCCAAACTCATGATCAATGATGGTGATGTCAAAGTCAATGGCATGATTGAAACCCGGCGAGGTCGGAAATTAGTATCAGCAGACCAAGTAACAGTAGCCGGAAAAACTTTTAAGGTTGAGGAGATAATTCAAGAATAGCGTTGGCGTGAGGTAGCGTCTTTTATTTTTACAGAAAATTAGGCGATCGCTACCATTCAATTTAGAGATTTCTGCTTGATGGTCACAGACTGCGATAAATCATTACACTGAGAGTTAGTTGCCTTGCTGGGATAGATATCCCGTAGAAACCATGACTGAACAGACTATGAGAATTGTGATCCTTGGGGGAGGCTTTGGTGGTCTCTACACAGCTTTGCGTTTAAGTCAATTACCTTGGGAATCTGAGCAAAAACCCGAAATTGTCCTAGTTGATCAAAGCCATCGCTTCCTATTTTCCCCTTTATTGTACGAATTACTCACCGGGGAACTGCAAACTTGGGAAATTGCCCCTCCTTTTGCAGAACTTTTACAATGCACAGGTGTACGTTTTTATCAAGCAGTCGCCTCTGGAATTGATCTTGACCAGAAACAGGTCAACTTACAAGATGGCCCAGCTATTCCCTATGATCGCTTAGTATTAGCCCTAGGTGGAGAAACTCCCCTAGATTTAGTTCCTGGTGCGACATCCTACGCTTTCCCTTTCCGCACTATCAATGATGCTTATCGCCTCGAAGAACGGCTGCGAATTTTGGAAGAATCCAATGCAGAGAAAATTAGAGTAGCTATTGTTGGCGGTGGCTACAGTGGGGTGGAATTAGCTTGTAAATTGGCAGATAGGCTAGGCGACAGAGGACGTTTTCGCTTAATTGAAATTAGCGACCAAATTTTAAGGACTTCCCCAGAATTTAACCGCGAAGCCGCTAAAAAAGCTTTAGAGGCGCGGGGTGTATTTCTCGATTTAGAAACCAAAATTGAATCAATTACCCAAGATACCATCTCCCTAGAGTATAAAAGTCAAGTAGATACAATCCCTGTAGATGTGGTCATTTGGACTGTGGGGACACGGGTTGCACCTGTAGTCAAAGCCCTGCCTTTAAAACAAAACCAGCGCGGTCAAATCACGACTAACACCACATTACAAGTCCTTGACCATCCAGAAATTTTTGCTTTGGGAGACTTAGCCGACTGTCTTGATGTGAATGGTCAACAAATTCCCGCTACAGCCCAAGCCGCTTTTCAACAAGCCGATTATACAGCCTGGAACATCTGGGCTTCTTTAACAAATCGCCCCTTGCTACCTTTTTGCTATCAACAGTTAGGGGAAATGATGGCACTAGGTAAAGATAACGCCACTTTAACAGGATTAGGAATTAAGTTAGACGGTTCTTTAGCCTATATTGCCCGTCGTCTAGCTTACTTGTATAGAATGCCAACTTTTGATCATCAATTAAAAGTTGGTTTTAATTGGTTAGTCCGTCCTATTATAGAAACACTTTCTTCAGTGGCAGATGATAAATCTTAACCACTATAATTTCCACTAGCCAAATTAAAATTCATCATTGTCAGCAAGTTTAATGGAAAGACCCAAAGTTATTTTTTTAGATGCAGTGGGTACACTCTTTGGTGTCAAAGGCAGCGTCGGTAAAGTTTATAGTCAGTTAGCCCTAGAGTTTGGTGTGGAAGCTTCCACAGAGATTTTAGATCAAGCATTTAAGGACAGCTTTAAAGCTGCACCACCACCAATATTTCCTGATGCTGAATTAGAAGATATTCCCCAACGAGAATTTGAGTGGTGGCGAACTATTGCTTTAAACACTTTTGAAAGTGCAGGTATCATCAATCAATTTGCTGACTTCTCTAACTTTTTTGGAGAACTTTACATTCACTTTGGTACAGCCGAACCGTGGTTTATTTATCCTGATGTTTTGCAATCTCTGAGCAACTGGAAACATTTAGGGATTGAATTAGGTGTGTTGTCTAACTTTGATTCCCGGATTTACTCAGTCTTGCAAGCTTTAGAATTGAGTCATTTTTTCAAGTCTGTGACCATTTCGACTCAAGTAGGTGCAGCCAAACCCAACCCCAAAATTTTTGCGGCTGCTTTAGAAAAGCATGACTGTTCCCCTGGGTCAGCATGGCATATTGGTGACAGTATTGTAGAAGACTATCAAGGATCAAAAACGGCTGGACTCAGAGGGATTTGGATTAATCGGGAAAAGAGTAATGAGTAATGAGTAGTGAGTAATGAGTAATGAGTAGTGAGTAGTGAGTAATGAGTGGGCATTGTATTTTTCTCCCCCTGCTTCCCCTGCTTCCCCTACTTTCTTTTCCCCAGTCCCCAGTTCTCATACTTTTGGCAGAAAGACTGTAAATACTGCCCCCTTGGGTTGGTTATTTTTAACGGTGATTTTGCCACCGTGGGCTTCCACTGCCATTTTACAAAATGCTAATCCTAAACCCAGTTGTGTAACTTCTGGCATTAGTGTTCCCACTTCGTATTTTTCAAAAATGACCTGTTTGAGATTTTCAGTAACTCCTGAACCGGAATCAGCAATCTCAACTATCACGCCCCCTGTATCTAAATCATCAGTTCGCAGGATCACTTGACTGTTTTTTGGTGAGAACTTGATGGCATTGGATAAAAGGTTATCTATAACTCTACGAAATATCAAAGCATCTAAATTGACAATCAGATGAGATTGGGTTAATTCACTGAGGATTCGGAGATTTTTTTGATCTGCGATCGCTTCAAAATTAGTTAATGCTGATAAACATAGTTGATTTAAGTCTATTTCTAGAAAATTTAGCATCATTTTGCCAGATTCTAACTTGGCCATCAGCAATAGGTCATCAATCAAAGATTGCAGATGTTGCACAGAAGAAATAATCTGATTAATTTTGTTTGGCTGCTTGTGAATCGGAAAATCAGGTAACAGTAAGATTTCGGTGGCTAGTAAAATAGAGGTCAGGGGATTACGCATATCATGCAAGACCATCTTTACCATGTCTTCCCTGAGCTGTAGTAATGTTTGCAACTTGTCATGCTGGTGCTTAATCCGCAGCATCGAGTTAACCCTAGCACGTAACTCCGAACCATTCACGGGTTTACTGATAAAGTCATCCGCACCTGCTGCCATACATCTTACTAAGTCTTCTTTTGCCGTCAAGGCTGTAACCATAATGATCGGAATATGCTGCCATTGAGAATTAGGGAAAACGCATCTTATTTACTAATAAAAATTAAGAGAGATTTCAAAATGACA
>NZ_CAWUDL010000008.1:0-109886 GCF_963920945.1 Anabaena sp. CCY 9402-a | reverse complement strand
TCTCTGTTGTTATATTCTCCCAAAACTTGTATATCTTCCAAAAGTGGATGCTCCCGCTGCACTTTTTGCTAGTTCCTTCCTTACTTTTCTGGTTAGTGACCAAGATGTAATGATGGAGAAGTAGAACTTCTTTTTCAAAAAACGTAATTAAGCCAAAACCCAAACAGAAACAATTATAGATACAGAAACAAGCTGTTCATGAGGAAATAATTCGTAATTGTAATGAGGGGAAGTTTGGACAACTTAGGGAATTCCAAAAAATAAATTATCTAATTTTTGAAATCAAAACGATTATCCCTCGCCCTGCTCTCCATAAAAGCGACAGGATATTTTTTTATTTGCAAGTCCTTAATGCTCTATACCAAACAACTTAAAAATCATGTATTCATTAACCCTGACTTAACTTTATTTTAAAGATAGCTAAGTAAATATAAGTATACTTATTACTCTCTGTAAATTATATAAATCTTTAATGATTGGGTAGTTTTACAGATGAAATTTATGATAATCTACACGGGGGAAAATAAAATACTGGACATAAACAGATTATTACTATCAATTTATTAGCAATTTGTAAGTTTAAAATTTACAAATTTTTTGGCAATGGGTTCAATAGCTTAAATAACGCATGAGAAACAGTTTTTTGACCAGGTTTATTTGAGGTAGTAAATGCAAAAATCTTTAATACTCCAAAATCTAGGGATTGCGATCGCAGTTAAAAATTATAATTGCAGTATTCTTACCTATGATTTTCTCAAGTATGGTGATATCGTTCCCTTAGATTGGGAATTAGCCAGAGAGCCTATTGTGAGCAACCAAGGTTCTCAAGTGATCTTCCAAAACGGTGTGAGTATTACTGCTCAACAAGGCATCTTGAGTTTCTCAGAAGTAATTGGCTCTAAAGATATTGCAGAAATTCAGATAGCAGCAATTGCTCACAGATACATTCAAGCCTTACCCAACTCAGATTATCAAGCATTAGGCATAGATTTGAGAGGTTATATCACCGAAACTCAAGCAGATACAGAAGGCGACATCCAAAAATATCTGCAATCTTTGCTAGCAGCAGCACCTTGGCAAGAAGTCGGTAATAAACCCGTCCAAGTATCACTAAAATTAGGTTTTACCCTCGAACAAGGACAACTTAACTTAAGTATTAATGAAGGTAAACTATATATAACTGAAGAAGAAACCGTTCCTATTGTCTTATTTTCCGGCAACTTTAGCTATAGCGTCACAGGTAATAATAAAGAGGAACAGCTACAATCTCTACATCAGTTAGTAGATAAGTGGCAACCAGCATTAGAGACATACCAAGATATCATCAACACCAAATTTCTGCAATCTAAAATTCTCGTGCAAGATGCGCCACAATTAGGAAAAGACGCATCTGAATTATTGATATCTCAGTCCTAAAAAATAGCTAGGCTTTGCTGATTAATAGAGACATAACTCCTATTTGATCTTTAAAATTTTTCACACATCCTTTGGGGTTTCTGTAGCTCATGGGTAATAGATAAATTACTAATTACCCATGAGCATAGATTTGCTAATTATGATAAATCACCAACCAATTAAGAGAACTCCAAAAAATAAATTATCCAACTTCTGAAATCAAAACGATTATCCCTCCCTTTGGTATCTGCTCCCCTGCCATAAAAAAGCAACGGGATATTTTTTTACTTGGAAGTCCCTCATTAAATGGCGTAGTTGAGTTTAAAAAAACTTGCCCATCAACAATTACAGATCAAGCTAAGGAATAAAATTCATGGAAGGCTTAATTATTGATCTCACTTCCTTACCAACATGGGGGATAGATCCACTCAACTCTTCAGCATCAGTATCTATTGATCCATTGGTGAACAATAAAATTTCATTTATTGGCAGTGATGGTTGGGATGAACTATACCTGAAGTTAAATCAAAACAATCAATTAGCTTACAGTATTGATGGCACTAATTTTTTCGACGATATTAATCCCACAAACACACAAACAGACATTTTAGGTTCTTTTACTGGGGTTAATATCGAGGTCAATCTTCAAGGAGGTAATGACAAACTATATCTTGATACTTCCTTAGTTGATACCCTCAAACAACAGGGTGGCACACTGAGTTTTGATAGTGGAGATGGGCAAGATACATTATTTGGGCCAAGTGCAAATACTACGTGGTACATCACCGGACTAAACACAGGGAATTTTGATGTTGTTAGTTTTAGGAACGTTGAAAACCTCACAGGTGGAACTAACAACGAAGATACATTTATCTTTAGTGCCAATGGTGGGATTACTGGCACAGTTGCAGGTGGCGATGGTGGTTTCGACAGTGTAGTGCTAGATGGCGGTAGTTTTAATAGCGTACTTTACAACTCTACCAATCGAGACTCCGGCACAATTCATCGTGACGGTAACATCATTACCTATATCGGCATGGAGCCGATTACAGATAATACTAATACCCCCGATCGCGTCTTTACAGCTACAGATGTTGCTGATCAGGTGCGTGTGTTTCGACCAGAATCAGGGAAAATTACGATTCAAAGTGTGAATAATACCTTTGAAAGCGTTACATTTAATGACCCCAGCAAATCATTAACTATTAATACAGGGTTAAATGCAGTCGGTAGTGATGAATACGTTGAAATAGAAGGACTTGGTGCTTTTAATGCCGATCTGATTATTGATGGAGGGCTGGGTCCAGAAAAAGTTGTCTTTAAAAGTAATCTTAACCTGAATGGCAATCAACTCCAAGTCTTAGCCGACACCATTGAGGTGTCAGAAAATGTGATTATTTCTACCCGGCAAATTGCTGGTGATGATCCCGATAAAGCCGAGTCAATTGAAGATTCCGGTTTTATTCAGCTGAATGCACCAACAATCAAGGTAGGCAATAATGCTAAACTCTTAGCTCATGTAGAAAATGGCAGTCAATTTCAGGCTGGTAATATTGAACTGACGGCTAATGATACAGGTATACGAATTGGCAATTTTACTATATTTGACTTCCAAAACAGAGAAGTCAATATTTCCTTAGATGGTGCAACTATCAAAGGAGCCGATATTATCTTAACGGCAGACGCTAAAGATAATGATCCCTTTAGTGGAGCGCCTGAACAAGTTCAAAGGATGATTATCGACCCATTAGTGAAATCATCGATTTATCTGTTGGAAAACCTGATTTTACCAGCATCAGTGCAGGTACGAGGTGCTGAATCTAAAATCACCCTCAATAATGCAGTCATCACTGCTAGTGGCAAAGTAGATGTTATATCAACTGCTCTAGTTGACAGTAGCCTTCAAGCAATTAGCTTAGTCAATAAAGTCAATCCCTTATCTCACTTTGCAGTAGCGTATGGTCAAGCCACAGGTAAAGCCAATGCTCTGATTCAGGGTAATACTAATATCCAGGCAGGTACAGATGTCAATATTAAGTCGAATACAACCACGACTGCCAGAGTTGATGCACGGGTATTTGGCAACATCCTGCAAAGAATACAACCAGCTAATGCCAACGAATTAGGTATTTCAGTTGCTATTGCCAATACAAAAACTGAATCGAAAGCAGAATTAGCAGCAGGATCTGCAATTACAGCAGGTGGCAACGTGAATGTGAATGCTCAAGGCACAGTCACAAGCCAGGCTAAAGCTTTGACGGCAATTTATCTTAGCGGCTTAACAGGGACAGGCATAGGGCTAAACTTCGACGATACAGATATTAATGCCAATGTCAATGGCACGATTACAGCTGGTGGCTCTTCAGTTGGAACGGAGATTGATTTATCCGAGGTTGATTCAACCAACAACACAATTGAATTACCAAATTTTGCCAACCCTGTGAACGGAGAACAAATTGTTTACAGTAACGGTGGAAACCCTAGTATTGGGGGATTGGAAGATGGCAAAAGCTACACAGTTTTGTGGTTAGATGACAACACCATTAAATTGACAAATGGGCAGAGTATTGACATTGATAATTCAACTGTCAATCAGGGAGCAAGACATGGATTTAACTTACGCACTGGCTTCCAATTTAATCCTGAGACTGCCGTAAATTTAGATGATGATACCATCACCATTAACAACCACGGTTTTAGTGCTGGTCAGTTAGTTGCCTATTACGGAGATCCCCAAGGCAACGAGATTGATATCTCGACCACACAAGGTTATTATTTTGTGATTGTAGAGGATGCCAATACTATCAAATTGGCATTGACTCCAGAAGATGTGGCAAATGGGGTAGCTCTGGATTTGAGAAGTCAGGGAACTGGTTCAAATCATTTCTTAACTTTCATCAAAGAAGCACGAAATGAAATTTATTTTGACCCTGATACTGCCGTAAATTTAGATGATGATACTATCACCATTACCAACCATCAATTGAAACCTGGGCAGCAAGTTACCTATTCTAATAATGCCCAAGAAGAAGAAATTGATGTCCTATCCACACTAGGTGATTATTTTGTGATTGTGGTGGATGCCAATACTATTAAATTGGCAAATACTCAGAGTAATGCCTTACAAGGAATAGCTTTGGATTTAGGTAGTAAAGGTTCTGGCTCAAATCATCTGTTAACTAGCACCACACCTCTGATAACTTTTGATGCTTCAGATCAGACAGTTGTCAATAATCTAAATAACATTATTACAATCCCCAGCCACGGTTTTCAAACAGGGGATGCCGTCGTCTACAGAACAGACCAAAGCATTGTTACACAACAAACAATACCAATTAATCTGTCGTTTGATCCCATCACAAATATAGATTTAGCAACTGACACAATTTCCATTGTGGGACACGGTTTAGCCGTAGGTGATGAACTGACATACCAAATTAACTACTTGGGCAATGATGGTACTGCGATTGATGGGCTAGAAGCCAACCAAAAATATTATGCAATCATAGTTGATGACGACACGATTAAATTAGCAGCTTCAGCAACCGATGCAACTGATGGGATTGCCATTAATTTAGGAACTGGGGCAGCAGGTATTCTACATAACCTGAGATCATTTACCACAGTCACAGTTGGAGATGAGCCAATTGCTGGCTTACAAGATAGTGATACTTACTATGTTGTCGTTATTGATGAAAATACTATCCAACTAACAGAATCGGAACCAGAAGCATTTCTGGCTCAACCGATTGATATTGATGCGAGTGTGGCAACGGGTACTGGACACAAATTACTGCGTCCCGAAGAAAACACCGGGATTGGAGTTAATGCCAACTTAAAAGCTCAAAATATAGCTAATTCAAAAGGGGTAGCTGGTTCTTACCCCAAGCTGAGGGATTTCGTAGGAACTCCTCTAGCCTTTGCTGGTGTAATACCTCAGCTCCTCAAACCGGGAACAAGCAAAGAAATACTCAGAGGAGGTTCAGGAAGTCCCTTTGGACAGATGACTGGTCAAAATCAGTTTGCCGCAGCAGTAGGCTTCAGTTTCAACCTGTTTGAACATGATGTAATTGCCAAGGTGGGTGCTGATGGAGTGCTGAAGTCTGGTACGGATGTCAATATCAACGCCTCAACAACACAGAGAATCCAAACACTTGTAGATACGGAAACTGGTAAGAGTGTAACCCCAGGTTTAGGAGGACAAACAGGACAAGGCGTAGCGATCGCTGCTTCTACAGTTATTGGATTGTACAACAATCAAGTAGAAGCGATCGTGGACAATAGGTTAGATGGCAATGGAAATATTATCCAAGCTGCAACCATTGATGCTCGACACAAAGTTAAGGTAACATCCGAACTAATTTATCCGTTTTTACTGGACTTTGAGCAGGAATTTGATTTTTCACAAGACCCCGGAAATTCTACAGGTAATCTCGCCGTTCTGCTGGGAGCATTTGCCTTAGATGGCAAATTAGGATTAACAAATCGCATCTTTAATACTTTTATCACCAGCAAAAATCGGGGAAAAACAAACGAGGCAACGGGTAATTTAGCTTTTGCCTTGTCATTTGCGTATACACAATTTAAAAACGAGTCGCAAGCAATTATTCGCTCTGGCGCGCAAATTAACCAAGATGCTAATTACCAAACTGCTATCCAGTCAGTTGCCATCAATGCCACAACAGATATCATCACCTTGGATGCAGGTGGGGTAATTCACATCGATTTAGCAGCAGATGTTTTAGCCAGGGCAGTTGTTAAAGGATCATTCGATGAGGCATTTACTTTCTTTGGCAACCGAGCCAAAAATGGTGTCGGTGGTACGGCAATCATCCAAGAAATGGATAACAAAACCATCGCTAAAATTGAAAGCAAAGCCGCAGTTCATACAGGTTCTCTGGGAAATGGTCTAGAGGTAAAAGCCAAAGAAAACATTATTTCTGTAACACTGGGACAAGCAGGCGGTGATGCTCAATTCGTTGGTTTTACGGGAACTGGTGTAGGGATAATCCAAAATAGTGAAACCATTGCTCAGATAGAAACTGGTGTCAATATTACTGGCGGGTCATTGTCAGTGATTGCTGAGTCGGAAGCTACACGCGTCAATGTTGTCGGTTCGGTGCAATTAACAGAAAGTATAGGTATTGGTGCTAGTTTTGCCTTCAACGATATTACTCGTAAGACCAAAGCCATTATAGGTAAGGAACAAACGGATACAGACACAACACCTGGTAACGAAGGTACATTAATTGACGTTACTGGTAATATTGATGTTAAAGCTACAACCAGTGGAAATATTTGGGCATTTTCTCTAGCGGGAGCGATCGCAGTTAAACTACCCACAGACGTAGATAATCCCAATCCCTTTGGTATAGGTGTCTCTGGTAGTAGTTCAGTCAACAATATTAATGAAACCACTCAAGCTTACATCAATGATACTGGTAGCATCACAGCCAAGAATGGTGATCTCAAATTAGAGAGCGAGAATGATACGCTCTTTGTTGCTGCATCTGGTGGTGCTACCATTTTGGCTGGACAAAACATCTCCGGTGGTCTATTTGGAGCTTTTAGTATTAACGAAATTGATCACACAACTCAATCTTTTATTGCTGGTGCAGTAGTGGAGGCAAAGCAAGTCACAGTTAAAGCCAAAGAAAACAGTACCATTAGTGCAGCAGCAGTTGGTTTGAGTGGTGGTTTTGCCAAACAGGTATTACCTGCGGTTCAGGTAAGTATTCCCGGTTCATACTCTAGGAATGTTGTCCGCAATCAAACAGAAGCTTTCTTAAAAAATGCAGCAGTTAGTACAACTGGTAACTTGATTGTTACTGCTGATAATAGTTCTGATACTTACGGGATTGGTGGGGTTGCCGGTTTTGGTACAGCATCAATCAGTGCGACGCTAGGCTTTTCGGCAGCTGAAAATAATATTGACAATAAGATTCATGCTTATATTGACAATTCCACCATCTCTAAATCAGGTAATGTACAACTAAGTGCCACATCAACGGCTAAAATCCTGGCTGTTACCGTGGGTGGAACAGCAGCCGGAAATCCTGGAAGTATTATTTCCTTTAATTCCATCGCATTGGCTGGTGCGGGTGCTGGTTCTGGTAACACCATTAATAATTCCATTGAAGCAGCAATTCAGAATAAGTCTAATGTCAGTGGTAATGCTGTCACACTCACGGCTGAAGACAAAACCGAGATCACAGCCGGTGCTGGTACTGCTGCCATTGCACTAGTTTTAGGTTCTTTAACAAATAGTGGTATAGTTTCCGTCGGAGCTTCAGCAGCAGTTAATGACATTAGCAATGATGTCAAAGCAGATATTGACAATTCTACTGTCTCAACATCAGGTGATGTAAAACTAAGTGCAACATCAACAGCTAAAATCCTGGCTGTTACCGTGGGTGGAACAGCAGCCGTAAATACTGGCAGTCTTAATTCCGGAGTGTTGGCTGGTGCAGGTGCTGGTTCTGGTAACACCATTAATAACACTATTGAAGCGGCAATTAAAAATAGTGCCAATGTCAGTGGTAATGCTGTCACACTCATTGCTGAAGATAAAACCGAGATCACAGCCGGTGCTGGTACTCTTGCTTTTGGTTTGATCTTGGGAACATTGGACGGTGGTGCTGTGTCCGTCGGAGCTTCAGCAGCAGTTAATGACATTAGAAATAATGTCAAAGCAGATATTGACAATTCTACTGTCTCGACATCAGGTGATGTAAAACTAAGTGCAGCATCAACGGCTAAAATCCTGGCTGTCACAGTGGGTGGAACAGCAGCCGTAAATACTGGCAGTATTAATTCCGGAGTGTTGGCTGGTGCAGGTGCTGGTTCTGGTAACACCATTAATAACTCCATTGAAGCAGCAATTCAGAATAAGTCCAATGTCAGTGGTAATGCTGTCACACTCACTGCTGAAGACAAAACCGAGATCACATCGGGTGCCGGTACTGCTGCAATTGCACTCGTTTTAGGATCTGTGGGTAATAGCGGTGCGGTGTCCATCGGAGCTTCCGCAGCAGTTAATGACATTAGCAATGATGTCAGCACATATATTGACAACTCCACCGTCTCAACATCAGGTAATGTAAAACTAAGTGCAACATCAACGGCTAACATCCTAGCTGTCACAGTGGGTGGAACAGCAGCCGTAAATACTGGCAGTATTAATTCCGGAGTGTTAGCAGGCGCGGGTGCAGGTTCTAGTAACACTATTCATAACACTATTGAAGCAGCAATTAAAAACACTGCCAATGTCAGTGGTAATAGTGTCATACTCACTGCTGAGGACAAAACAGAGATCACAGCCGGTGCTGGTAGTCTTGCCCTGGCAGCCATCTTCGGAACTTTTAACAGTGGAGCAGCATCCGTCGGAATTTCAATTGTGGACAATGATATCAGCAATGCAGTTAAAGCCTACATTGATAATTCCACCGTTTTAACCACTGGCAATATTGATTTAACAGCAAATTCTACTGCAACTATTGATGCCTATGCTGCGGCTGGTGCTATAGCTATTACACAAAGTGTAGCAAGCAGTGGTAGTGCAGCCGGAACTGGTACAACGTCTACTAACACGATTGGCAACACTATTGAGGCATTCATTAGCAATAACAGTGTAGTGACAACCACCAGTGGGGGAGATATAAATCTGACAGCAGCAGATAATGCCGAAATCGCGGCTAATACAATAGGTGGAAGTCTGGCGATTTCTGTAGGCGGGGCTTTTGCCGGAGCTATTGCAATTGGTGTAGCACTAGCCCAAAATACTACAAGTAATACAGTCCGAGCCTATATTGATTCCTCAAAAGTAACGGCTAATGGAAGTATTGATTTAACTGCTTCATCTACCGCCAAAATCGACGCTCTCACCGTAGCAGCCTCCGTGTCAGCTGGAATTTCACAAAGTGGGTTGAGCTTTAGTGGTGCAGGCGCGGATGCTAAAAATACGACAAACAATACGATTACGGCTGTGATCAGTAATGGTAGTACAGTTACAGCCACTGACTCTGTCACACTAGAGGCAATAGACAATATAGACATTAAGACAGATGTGGGTTCTGGGGCGTTAGCAGGTGCAGTGGTTGGGGCTTCCATTGGCGTTTCATTGGCGAACAACTTGATCAACAACAATGTTCAGGCGTATGTTGACCATGCAACTGTCACCTCTCACAACAATGATATTCAGATTGATGCTTCATCAACATCGAAAATTGATGCTTTGACAGTGGCAACTTCAGTAGTAGTTGCTATTGGTGGTGCAGGGGCTGGTGCTGTATCAGATATAGAACTGAATACAGTGGTGAAAGCCTATGTTACTAATGATGCAGAATTGAATGCAAATAAGGATGTTAAAGTTTCTGCTATCAATAACATCGTCAAGAACAAAGCAGAAGCTGTAGGTGTTGGTGCTGGAATTACAATCGCTGCCGTTGGAGTCAGTAAAGCTAAATCTGATGTTGGTGGTAAAGTGGAGGCTTATATCGACAATGCTTCAGTAACGGCAACAACAGGTGACTTGAATATTAATTCAAAGTTAATTACAGAGTCGGGCATTGTTGCCAAGTCAACAGCCGCCGCAGGTGGAGTCGGCGCAGTTTTTGTTACAGACACTGAAGCCAAAGTCATGATTAATCCCACAATTAAAGCTTATCTAGGAAATAATACAGAGATAGTATCTGGTAATAATATTACGATCGCCTCAGAATCTCGAATAGATGCTGATGCCAGTGTAACTGGTGTTACAGCTAGTGTTGGTATTGTATCTGTAGGAATCACTGAAGCTGATGCTGTAATTACCCCAGTTGTGGAAACATCTATTAGGCAAGGAAGTAATGTCAGAGCAGATGGTGGTATTACACTGCAATCAAAACATAACTTTGGGATGACACAACCACTCTCTAGTATGGGTGCATCTGCTAAGGCCACAGCACCCATAACATTTGGTGTTGGGGGTGCAGGAACGGGAGCAGATGCAACAGCTACATCGAATGCCGATGTTGATACTTATATTGAGGATAGTGTAATGCTGAATGCTGGTGCGGCGATCGCCATATCTTCCCTGTCCCACAACAAGGCCAAAGCTGATGCCAATGGACTGACAATTGGTTTGCTTGTAGGCGTAGGAACAAGTTTTGCCGAGGCGACAGCGAATGGGCAGACAACCACCAGTGTGAACGGTTCAATCACGGGCGCAAGCAATTTGGATATCCTCACAGATGCCAGAAATATTGCCGATGCTGACGCTAGTGCCTCCGGTGGTGGACTTATTTCTGCCAGTGATGGTGAAAGAGGCACTGAAGTCAACGCCACAATCGATGCCGATACCTCTACATCAGTGGGAGACAACGTCACAATCACAGGTATAACTGGCAATATCACCATCCAATCTCTATCTACAACTGATGTGAATACGAAGGGATCTGGCAGCTCAGGTGGTGTCATTAGAGTAGGTGGTATTGAGACACAAGCAAATCTGATTAACCGCAATCATGCCTCTATTGGAGAAGATGTTGGGATTACTGCTGGCAATAACTTTAAACTGTTGTCGAAATCCAGCAACAATGCTGAGACACAATCCATTGCCGGCAGTGGCGGAGTAGTGGATATATCTAGGGCTGTAACAACCGTCTCCACCGACGACCAAACTACAACTAAGGTAGGCGATGACAGTAAGATAACTGCTGTAAATTCCCTCCAGGTAGAGTCCCAGATGAATACTACAGCGAATTCTAAGTCCGAAGCAGATACTAAGGGACTAGGAACCAACGCCAGAACCAGGACATCAATGACTCTTGATGGCTTAACTAAAACAACTGTGGACGGTGCTACCCTCTCAGCAAATCAGGTAAAAATACTAGCCCGTGTCACAAATGTTGAAGCTGATGCGGTTTCCATATCCAAAGCTGGGGCTTTAGGGGCTGACATAGCTTCTGATGCTAATCTCACAACTAATTCGGTTGCGGCAGTAGACATTAAAGGGAAGGCAGATATCACAGGAAAAGACCAAGTTGATATCACAGCAGCACACGAACGATTGGACACAACTTCAGAGGCATTAACAGAACTTAAAGTTTTCTCTGGCAAAATGGATGCTGATGCTTCCACTACCCAAAATACAACTGCTAATGTTGATACCAGCAAAGACTCACACATAAAGACAAGAAATTTGGCAGTCAAAGCTAATGCACCATCTAATCTCATCTTTAATGCCATAGCGCGAAGAGAAGGAAACACGCTATTAACTCTCGGAGACACTGCAAATCCTCGTATCCTAGGTCTGAATAGAACTATCGACTTCAACTCTAAAATAGACCTATTTAGTGCGCCCAATCCTAACCTCGAAATCGATGCTAATGGTAACGTGGTGCGCCAAGTCAATGTCAACTTCCAGTCCACACCTGATGAGATTATTGTGCGTGATATCAAAAACACCAATGCCTTGGCGGGAACTATCACCTTCTCGATACAGGAATCGGTCTATGATCGGAGTGGATCATTCAAAGATGTGGCTAAGATCAAAGGTAACGCCAAAGTAGAGTTTATCACTGGATTCCAGGGTGTAGACATCATCAACAGTTCCACCAAGCATCTGAAAATCAATGATATTGATGTCCTCAACAAATCAAAACAGTTAAATAACAAGATTAGCGTCAACGTCAGGGATAAAGCTGACTTTAACTACACCACCACAACCAAACCCGGTAATACAGCTATTACCATTACCAACACCAGCACCGCAGATATCCGCCTCAATGGATTTATTGATAATCCCTTCGGCAGCACACAAATACTCAACAACGGCGGTAATATCTTTACCTCTGCTCCCACAGCCAAGATTAAAACAACTACTTTAAACTTGCAGGCTGACAATGGCAGCATCGGCACAACAAGCAACGCCATCCGCACCCAGTCTAACTTGCTGAATGCGATCGCCCGCAACAACATCTCCATCAACGAATTTGCCGACGACTTAACCATCAAACAAGTCACCTCCAGCAATGGTAATGTTGACCTCCAAGCTCAAGGCTCAATCTTAGATGGTAACGATACAGCCACCGCAGACATCACCGCCCAACAAATTAAACTCAATGCACTCAACGGTAGTATTGGTAATAACGCCAATCCTCTAGAAATAGATGCGATTGCTACCACTGCTGGACTAACAGCCTTGGCACAGCAAAACATCGTGATTAGTGACATTGAGGGTGGCTTGAGTATTAATGATGTGACCTCCATTGGAGGCAATGTCCAGCTGATACTCCCAGACCTAGCCAGCCAAGGACAAGATTTAGTCTTGGGTAACGGTAGTAAGATTTTGGCGAGTCAGGGAACAGTCAACCTGCTAGCGGGTGACAATGTAGCATTAGCCGCCGGCAGTACAGTCACAGCCGGGTCAACAGTCACTATCACTGGGGACTGGACTAACGCCGATCTAGAGGGTACAGTCATAGAATTAGTTGGGGACATCAAAGGTAGTTCGGTACTAATTACAGGTGAAGCAGACGGTGATGTGATCACTCTCCGCAACGTCAATACCGGAGTCACCACTACAATCGAAACAGGTGGTGGCGACGACATAATTTACATCGGTAGCCAAGCCACCCCACAAGCCAACACCGATGGAATCCTGGACAATATCCGGGGACAGGTAATCATTCGCGGTGGTACAGGTACTGACCGCATAGAATTAGATGAATCTGCCGACAGCAAAATCAACACAGGCATCATCACCAATAGCAGTGTGACTGGTTTAGGCATGAATCAGGGCATTCAATATGCAGATATTGAAACCCTGGAGATATTCTTGGGTAAAAATGCCAATACAGTCAATATCGAAAGTACCCAAGATAACACAACAACTTTGGTGAATACAGGCGCAGGTACGAACACTATTAACGTCGGCAATACCAACAACCAAGTCAACCAAATTAGCGGACTACTAGAGATTCGAGGTGCGGCTGGTACTGATACCCTCAACATCAACGATACAGGTGACACCACTACCAATGCAGGTATCCTAGACAGTAAACGCATCACAGGTCTAGGCATGGGTGCAACCGACCAAACAGCGAGCAACTTAGAACGAGGTATTGTCTACAGTGAGTTAGAGCGTGTACAGATCAATCTAGGCAATGGTAATAATCAATTTACTGTCAATGGCGTTGATACTGAGACAACCATTAACACTGGTGCTGGAGATGACAGCATCACAGTAGGAGACGAACTGCCGCAGATTGCAGCACGTCTACTGGTGCAAGGAGGATTAGGAGACAATACTCTCTTAGTCAACTCCAACATCGCCAGTGATTTAACACTCAATCGAGGTGTCATCACCGGATCAGATGTACCCGGTCGTATTGAGTTTGAGGAAATTGCTGCTCTGACTATTACCCAAAGTGACAGTAATGACCGATTCACCATCCTCGACACCACAACACCAGTCACCTTAAATACAGGTGGAGGTAGTGACCAAGTAACAGTCCTCAATACTGCTGCGGCGGTAACTCTCAATATTGGTGACGGCGATGATCAAGTAATAGTCCTCAATGCCAATGCTGCACTGGCAATTAATGGAGAAGGAAACGGTGTTGACAGGCTGATTATAGATCGTTCCAGCCAAACTGCGGCGGCGATCGGCGGACTGCTCAGGGATGATACACAAGCTAACACAGGTGTCATTGAAAACTTAACAAGCAGTGATATTACTTTCAGTGCCATTGAGCAAGTAGAAATAAAACTCGGCACAGGTAACGATGACCTCACCATTGACACCACCCTACCCAACACAGTAGTCACAGTCAAAGGTGGCGACGGTGATGATGCCATTACTGTCCGCAGCATCGGTAGTCCTGAAACTAATATTGCCGGTGAACTTGGTGTAGATACAGTCACCGTGGTAATTGATGGTGTACCCACAGATAACCAGTTTACAAGTCTCAACTTAGATATCGAGACACTAGTTGTAGATAATAGCAGTAATACTAGTCAACCAATAGACTGGACACTCAAAAATGGAGCATTGTTAGAGGCGAAGATTGCTCCTGATACCACAAAAATCTCTGTAATTAATACTGAGGGTGCGGAACTGACGAGGATTTTGGGAGGCACTCAGGCTGATACTTTAAATGTTGTGAGTGAGACGGCTAACAATATTCAAGGGTTAATTGATGGCGATCGCGTCGAATTGCGCTCCGGTTTGACTGTACTAGAGCCTGTAAGTTTTACTAACAATTTTCAGAATTATGATTCTGTAATCAATTTTGACAATTTGGCTAACTCTGCCACCACCTACCTGCAAGCAGGCTTCCAATTGGCAAGTAGTGGTACAATCGTGCTTGACAATAGTATAAGTCCAGCAGCCAAAGCTGGCTCTAGCAATGATACTTTCACTCTCACCTCAGCTACTGGTGCTGGTTTTGCTATCTATTCTATATCTCTGGCTGCCACAACATCGGAAACCGAATCTATAACTTTCACTGGCACTACCATGAATGGTGGTACAGCCATATTCACCGCCGTAGTAGGTAACACAGGCTTTCAGACTTTTGATTTTCCCACTAGCTTTGGGGTATTGAAGTCTTTATCTTGGCAACCGGGTACAACCTTAGTAGACAATATTGTTGCTATAGAATTGTTCGCAAATGTTGCGCCGACAACTATCCCCACATCCATACCCACCTTAACCCTGAGTGGTAACGTCGTCTTCGATACAGATAACCTCCAGATTCGAGTTAATGGTAGTGTCATCAGCAATAGTTCACTTTCCACATCAGTAATTAATAGCAACATTGCTCAGTTCCGCTTCGCGGGTGACATCGACTTTGGCAATAACAGCAGTGTCTCAGGTACGGGTAGCCGTGGACTCTCCTTACTAGCTGGTAATGATGTCAACGTTGGTACTAATGTCAACTTCAACTTCTCCGCCAATGGTACAACACCAGGCATAGGTGGTGGTGCTGGCGGTGGTGCTGGTACTGGCGGTGGTGGTGGTACTCGTGGTACTGGTGGTGGTAATGGTGGTAGTGGTGGTAATGGTGGTAATGCTCCTGGTGGTAGTGTAAGCTTCAATTTAAGAAATGGTAGCCGTGGTAGCAGTGGTAATGGTGGTAATGGTGGTGGTGCTGGTGGTGTTGGTGGTGTTGGTGGTACTGGTGGTCATGGTCTAAATGGCATTAATTCACCTAACAGTGGCGGTGCTGGTGGTACTGGTGGTACTGGTGGTACTGGTGGTACTGGTGGTAGTGGTGGC
Source organism: Anabaena sp. CCY 9402-a (assembly GCF_963920945.1). Lineage (NCBI taxonomy): Bacteria > Bacillati > Cyanobacteriota > Cyanophyceae > Nostocales > Nostocaceae > Anabaena > Anabaena sp. CCY 9402-a. The sequence goes on along the minus strand of NZ_CAWUDL010000008.1, from coordinate 94,228 downwards.
GGTGGTGGTAGTGGTGGTAGTGGTGGTGCGGCAGGAGACTTTAGATCTGGTCAAGATGGCAAGGATGGTAGTGGTGGCGGTGATGGAGGCGATGGCAACAATGGCGGCAATGGTAATCCTGGAGGTAACGGCTCACAAGGACAAAATACTGGTAATAGTCTGACCATCTCTGGTGGTGGTGGTGGTGGTGCTGGTGGTACTGGTGGCGGCGGCGGCGGCGGCGGCGGCGGCGGCGGCGGTGGTGGCGGCGGCGGTGGCGGTGGCGGTGGTAACGGCTCTTTTGCTGCTTTCATTGTCCCTGTTGTTTTAGCAGGTGGTAGAGGTGGCAATGGTGGTAGAGGTGGCAATGGTGGTGGCGGTGGCGGCGGTGGTGGCGGTGGTGCTGGCGGTGTCGGCGGTGCTGGCGGTGGTGCATTTGAAATCATTGCCCAGGGTCGAGTAAATACACTATCTTCTACATTCTCTGCCCAAGGAGGGAATGGTCAAAATCCTGGATCTGCTGACAATAGCAACCGTTCACCTGGAACTAGAAATGCTAATCAAAGTAATGGTAATGGAGGTAGTAGAGGTGAAGACGGTGGTCTAATTGATGGTGGAGATGGTGGAGATGGTGGAGATGGTGGAGATGGTGGTAGAGGTGGTACTGGCGGCTTGGGTGGCGTAGGTGGTACTGGTGCTGGTGGTGCAGGCGGTACAGTCAAGCTCTACGGCACAACAGTAAATGCAGGTAGTGCCACAGTCAATACTTCAGGTGGTAGTGGTTCTCAAACTGGAGTGAATGGACGACTGATTATTGGTAGCAATACCTATGCAAGTAGCCTCCCAGGAACAAGAACAGGAGCGAACACATCTTTCTTCAATGGGCAACGTGCAGACAACCCCTTCATCTCCAATGTCTTCACTACCGATAAACAAATTACACCTTTCATTGCTGGTTTAGCTGGAGGCGCAAACACCTACGGTTTACTAGAGGGAATCGATGGCAGAAACATAGGTATCAACACCTCAGCCAATCCGGATGCCTTGGTGGCAGTGTATCGATTAGATTTAGGTCCATCAGGCTTTAATCAGGACTATGGCAGCTTTAACGTCAACGGTACAAAGACCACCGACTTCGATATGCTGTTGTTTGTTAACCTGACAGACTCTGTGCTGACGAATCCTGCACTCGGTATCTTGCCCACAACCTTGACATCAGGCTTTGCTACAAGTTTGCTCACAGATGGTTTCCGCTCCGATACTACATTTGGTGGATCAGGGCAAGCACAGGTTTTAACAACACTGAATCCGGGTGCAGTCTGGGCAACCCTGATACCCGGAGATGGCGTCAAGGTCAATGCCTCGATTAGTGGTTCGACTACATCCATCAACAACACCACCTTAATTGATGGACAAGTAGCCTACATTCGAGCCGCACGCCCAGAATTAACAGTGACACCAAACCTCACAGGACTACAATCCATTAGTGTCAGCCCAAATGGCCAACAAGTCTACGGAGTCAACCCCACACAAAACGCCTTAGTGGTTGTAAATGCCAATGACCTGACTCAGCGTCAGTTATTCAAAGACGGCTTAGAAGGAGTGAATGGATTAGCAGGTGCTAGTGACTTGACTCTGAGTCGTGACGGTAATCATATTTACGTGACCAGTCCAGGCGACAGAATATTGTCAGTCTTCCAGAGAAATGCCGCTAACGGCAACCTCAGCCTAGTTCAAGAAATAGCAACTAGCGGACGAAGTTTGGAATCAGTAGCAATCAGCAATGATGGCAACCGCGTTTATGCGGCGGGAACAAACGGTATCATCACCTACACCCGCAACACCATTACTGGAGGGTTGACAGCAGCGCAAACATCATCAAGTCTAGGCGGTGTCAGTAACTTCAGCAATATAGCAGTTAGCAACGATGGTGCAGTATTATATGCCGTTAGTCGCAACAGTGACACCTTATTAATTGTCAACGCCAGCAATCTTAGTGTGATTCAGAACATATCGGGAGCAGCTAACGGATTAGACGGAGCTAAAGGTCTAGCAGTCAGCCCAGACGATCGCTTCATCTACATCACAGGTCAAGACGGTAACACCCTGTCAGTCTTCCAACGCGACAGCAGTAGTCAAATTCTCACCCGTTTGCAGACATTCCAGAACGGGGTCAGTGGTGTGCGTGGTCTCCTCGGTGCGAGCGATGTGACTGTGACACCAGATGGCAGGTACGTCATGGTAAGCGGCACAGACAGCAACGCAGTGGCAGTCTTCCAGCGTGACACAGCCACAGGCAAATTACAATTCGTGCAACTGTTGCGAAATAACGTCGGCGGTGCAGCAGGATTACAGACACCCACAGCCATAGCCACCAATGGTACTCAGACCTTTGTCAGTAGCTTAGGAATTACAGGCAACAATGGAGGACTGGCACTCTTCAATACCAACACACTCCTACCAGATGCAGTCACACTACTAACCACATTCGACAACATCGAAGCCTTGGAAGTCAGCACAGCCAATGGCGAAGACATCATCACCCTCCGCCAAGCCCCATCCCCAGAAGTAGTAACAACCACAATCAACACTGGAGACGGAGATGATAGCGTCATATTACAAGCTTTAAGCCCCAACACAATAGTTAACCTAGGCGCAGGTAATGACACAGCCCAACTCCGTGCTGACACTGCTAGTTCTCACCTGACCGTCAGAGGCGAGGGTGGAGACGACACCATCAACATCGAGCGAGTCGGAGAATTTAGCCGCACCGAAGTCTTCGGTGGTGATGACCGTGACACAGTGCGCGTCTCTGGAAATAACCTCCCCACCTCCGCTACCACCATTGCTCACGGAGACGACCCCAATGGCGTACCCCAAAACCAAGGCGATAGGCTGATCTTCGACCCTCAAAACCCCAGCCCCAATACCCCCAACTACACACCAGCCCCACCAACCCCAGGTGCTGGCAATGTCAACGTCACCAATAGAGGGATACTCCAGTACGATACCTTTGAGGGGGATGTCATTGTTATTGCTGCACCTATCATCAACTTCCTCAATCAGCCTTACCAAATCGCCGAAGGTCAGCCTGTCACTTTCCAAGCCAACGTCACACCCCTAGGATTGGGTAACTCACTCTCAGAACCAGTCATCTGGGATATTAATGGTGACGGCAATTTTGGTGAAGTTAGTGGCGCAACTTTGACACTCAGTTGGGCGCAACTGGTGGATTTAGGGTTAAGCGACAACGGTACATATCAAATCGGTGTCCGAGCTACTAACAGTGATGGTTTCTCTAGTAATGCCTTTACCACCCTGACCATTAACAATACACCACCTGCTATTCAAGTCAGTGGTGTTAATGAAATAGCAGTTGGCTCACCCTATACGATTAATTTCTCTGCTACCGACCCTGGAAACGATCGCGTATTTGAATGGCGCATTAATTGGGGTGATGGCACACCTATGGAAATCTTGGGTAGTAACACCACCTCAGCAACTCATATCTACACCAATCCAGGCAAAGCACAAATCATCGTCGGCGCAGTCGATGAAGACTCTGCACCCAACGCTACCTTTGCCGCACCTAAGAACATCAGCATTACAGTCTCAGCCAATCAAGTCAGTGCTGGTAGCCCCTATACCATTGCCGAAGGGGAAGCCCTCACACTCAATGCGATCGCCGTCGGCACACCTACAACCTATCTCTGGGATATTAATGGTGATGGTATATTTACAGATGCCACAGGTCAAAATCCCACCCTGACATGGACACAGCTACAACAATTGGCAGCTAATCCCATCCAAAATAACGGCACTTTCAACGTCCGCGTGCGAGTTAACTACGACATAGATCAGCAAGCCACATCAAACGCCGTCACCCTCCAAGTGAGCAACACAGCACCCACAGCAAGCTTAATTAATAGTGGAGCAGTCAATGAAGGTAGCACTACCACCGTCTCCTTCCTTGACCAGTTCGACCCATCCCAAAGTGACACAACAGCCGGTTTCTTCTACAGCTACGACTTCAACAATGATGGTCAGTTTGAGATCATCAACACCCGCTCTAGTTCCGTGGTAGTTCCTGCCCAATTCCTCAGCGATAATGGTATTCAGACCATCCGGGGTGTCATTCAGGATCAAGATGGTGATGCCACGGAATTGTTCACTGAGATCACAGTATTGGCAGTCGCCCCCACATTAATCATCAGTGGTGCAGATACGGCAGTAGAGGGCGCATCATACACCCTGAATTTAAGTGCCACTGACCCTGGTAATGACACAGTGAATCAATGGATTGTGGATTGGAATGATGGCACAATCGAAACTTTTGCTGGGGATACCCAATCTCTGACACACCAATTTACAGACAACGGTACACGGGTGATTTTAGTTACAGCTATTGATGAGGATGGAACTTACACCGCAACCAAGACTGTGACCGTGAGCAATGCCGCACCACAACTGCAAAACTTGTCAGCGACAACCGCCATTGAAGGTAGTATTAGCCACTTGACGGGTAGGATTGTTGACCCTGGTAGTGAAGATAGTTTCGTGCTGGTGGTGGATTGGGGTGATGGCTCATCAGAGACATTTACTTTGGCGGCTAGCACAACTGATTTTGATTTGGAACATCGCTATGAGGATGATGGGGACTACAAAATTAATGTCAAGGTGACTGACACAGATGATGCTAGTGACACTGAAGAAACTATAGCAAGAGTCAATAATGCCGCACCAGCGATCTCTGGACTAGTATTAGCAGACCCAACTGTACCAGAAAGTGGATTAGTCGTAGTCACAGGCAGAATCACAGATGCAGGAATTGGCGATACCCATACTGTAGTGATTGATTGGGGTGATGGTTTCACCTCTGCGGCCACAGTTGATGCCAGCACCCGGACATTCACTGCTTCCCGTCGCTACGCAGATGACAACCCCACTGGCACAGCTTTTGATGACTACATCATTACTACTACGGTCACTGATAATGATGGTGACAGTGCTACTGCTAGCACGATTGTCACGGTGACGAATGTTGCTCCAGTAATTACGGCATTCCAACGTACTGAAACAAAAGTCAATCGTAGCAACTTGGTGTCTATTACTGGTGGATTCAATGATTTAGGACTGCTAGATACCCACACTGTGACTATCGATTGGGGTAACGGTACAACATCTAACGCAGTAGTTGACGCGGCTACAGGCACATTCACAGCTACCTATGAATACACAGTCATCAGTGGTGATGGTAGCCGCTCTGCTTTAAATGGTACTAGCGGTAATGACCGGATTTTCGGGGGTTTGAATGGTAAAACGATTACTGGTGGTGCAGGTAATGATGAGTTTATTTATACAGACCTCCGAGAAGTGGGTCATCGCATTGCCGACTTTGAAGTTGGTAAAGACAAAATCAATCTGAACCAACTACTTGATAGCTTGGTGATTGGCGGTTATCAGGGTACGGATGCGATTGCTGATGGTTATGTGCGCCTGGTACAAGGCCCCACCGCTAATAGCACCATTATCCAAATTGACCGTGATGGTGAGGGGTCGGCAATTTTTCGTTCATTCTTAATCATCGATAATGTTGGTTTGGAGGCTATGAATAATCCTGACAATTTCATCTATAAAGATGTGGATAACTACATTGTTAATGTGACTGTGACTGATGATGATGGCGGTAGTGATACTACCAGCACTACTGTGAGTAAGCACATTTAATAATTTGGGTTTGGTTACTTTACCTAAATTTAATTAATTGTGTTTTTAGGGTAAATGGGCTAATTGTTTAGCCCTCCCCTGAATGACTCATGAAAACAAGGCTCTGTGTTGGTATTCTCAATACCGAACTCATGATTGGCATAATCTAAGAGAGAAAATTTTGGATCACGCCAATGGTGAGACTAAAATGCCAGGTCAAACCAAATGTCATAGTTTCTATTTGTTGAATGCAAAACTTTTTTCACCCACTAACTACACCTATGTTTATTGGTTTCAAACATTCACTTTTGACCGCAGGCGCAGCTAGTTTATTGAGTTTTGGTAATTGTTTGCTGGCCAGTCCTAGTTATGCTTTCACTCTTAATTTCACTACTTGGGACAAAATTGGTGATGTTAACCCGGTAACACCAGATCAAGCTCAAGCTAATTCAGGTACTTTTGATACAGTTTTGACTGGTGGTGGTACAGGATCTCTAGAAGAGTTCTTGGAGATTACTCCTGGTAGTCTCGATAGCCTTGCTCCAGTTAATCTCGATGATCCTTTTGCTAATGCTGCTACATTTGGTTCAGCTATCAAGACGACCTTCGATAATATAAAAGTTGGTGATAAGTTAAGTTTTAACTGGAAGCTTCAGGACGGAAGTGATACTGTTGACAAAGCTTTTGTGACTATTAATGGTTCAATCGATCCTTTGAATATAGATGATATTTTGAGTGGAGACTACGAGTATACCTTTGGGAGTGCTGGTGATTTCTTGGTTGGTATTGGTATCGTCGATATCATTGATGGTGGTGGTGAATCACAATTAATAGTAAGCAATGGTAGACTTCAAAAAGTTCCCGAACCCTTAACTCTTTTGAGTGTATTTACGGGATTGGGTTGCGGCTTAGTTATGCGATCGCGTTTTGGTAAAAAATGTTAAGACTCGCAAGGAGATGCCTATGTTCTCTTTGCGGAAGACACAACCTAAATCGGTAACTGAGAAGCCTTGAGCAAAGTTATCAAATGAGGTCTACTTTTTATACCAAGTTTTACGCCAATTTTTCATTTGATTAATCTCTGTATTTTGCTCTTTGATAATGGCTTGAGCTAAATTTTTGATTTCAGGACGCTGAGATTTTTTCAAAGCATCTTGAGCCATGACGACAGCTCCTTCATGATGGGGAATCATCGCATTGATAAAGCGGAGGTCAAATTCTGCATCAGCTGCGCCTAAATCCATGCTCATCATCATGGCTTTAATTTGGTCAGATGACATTTCCATCATGTGACCCATTTTGGCATCATAAGCCATTGGTTTATCTCCTGCTTTGGGATACCAGGCTGTTCGCCACTGCTTCATCTGGCTAATTTCTTGGTTCTGAGCTTTGATAATAGCTTGAGCTAGCTGTTTGAGTTCAGAGCGAGTGGATTTTTGTTGCAATTCCTTAGCCATATCTAACGCCCCTTGATGGTGGGGAATCATTGCATCAATGAATCGCAAATCATAGTCAGCATCGGCTGGCCCTAAATCCATTGCCATGTTGTGATTCATGCCACCATGATTCATGTGCTGGTTATGGCTAGTATCAGCAATAGGATTGGAGTTTTTATTTTGGGCTTGAGAGTTTGAAGAACACGCTGTTAGCACTACAAAGCTAAAAGCTAAAAAACTTGTTTTCCAAGTGGGGAATCGCATTAGTTTTATCTACAGCATAAGTTAGCAGTTCAACTATCTAGTCTGGCAAATAAAAGTGAAATCAGGATGAATTTTTTTGTGTGTCTTTCTACCTGATTTTTCACGTTATGTGGAAAAGCTAATGCGAAACCTAACCCCCTAACCCCCTTCCCTAGTAGGGAAGGGGGAAAAGTTAAAGCCTCTCTTTTTGTAGGCTACAGTGTACACACAAGATAGTTAGTTGATACATTAGCAATGTCAAGCAATACATTGGCAATGTCAAGCAATACATTGCCAATGTCAAGCAATACATTGACAATGTCAAGCAATACATTGCCAATGTCAGGCAATACATTGCCAATGTCAGGCAATACATTAGCAATGTCAGGCGATACATTGGCAATGTCGATGCAGCAACTTGTGTGTACACTGTAGCTCTTTGTAGGGGAGAGGTACTCTAGCGAGAAGCCGCGTTTTTGAAGAGGAGTTTTCCATATCCCGTGAAAAGTCAGGTCTTTCTATCTCTGTGTTTAAAGGTGATTTTTTTAGCACAGAGGGACAGAGTGTGTGATTGACATTTTATAGTCGTGGGTCAATTGGTTCGCTCTCTAAGGCGAGAATGCCAAAGACGCATTCATGTACACGGCGTAAGGGTGTCTGGGTAACAAATCGCTCTAAGGCTTCTACACCCAAGGCAAATTCACGCATGGCTAGGGAACGCTTGAGGGATAAACCCCGTTGACGCAGACGTTGCAAATTCTCTAGGGCTGAATATTCAGGGCCGTAGATAATTCTCAGATATTCCTGTCCACGACATTTCACCGCAGGTTGTACAATACCCCGGCTACCTTTGACGATGAATTGCATAGGTTTAACTACCATACCCTCACCGCCGGCTTGAGTCATTTCTGACCACCAATGTACGCCCTCAGCTTGGCTGCTGGGGTCGGTTAAATCGATAACTTTGTATGCAGTTGCTAGGAGTAGTGCGGGGTCTGAGTGAGCAATTTTGGCTACTTGTTCCATGTGCCAAAGATGGTTTTTGTCGGTGTGGACTGTTCCCTCTGTGGCTAGAATGTGGAAGGGCGCAAGTTTTAAGTCGGCAATATCGTTGACTTTCCAGCAGTAACGACGGTAAGCGGTGACGTATTGACTCGCCATTTCAGCACGTTGTTGGTAGTGAGTCAGTTGAGTGGCGACATCAACACCCCGCACACTTGCCTGTTTTAATAGAGTTACAGCATCATTTAAAGCTAAGTTTGATGAAACTCCCACGGGTGCATATTGACCTCTTAGCAAAGCTTGCGCCTTGGCTGACCAAGGCATCAGTTCACAGTCTAAACATACCCAGTCTGTATTAAATTGCTCCCAAAAGTTGCTTTGAGTCAGAGCCGCATTTACCCGCGTTAAGACTTGCGCTTCTAATGCTGGGTCATCAAAAAAGCGTCTCCCTGTGCGGGTGTAGCAAATCCCGATACCTTCATCTACTACACCAAATCTAGTTTCGGCGGCGGCGACATCGCGGCAAATCACGACAACCGCCCGTGAACCCATGTGTTTTTCTTCACAAACTACTTCTGTAATTCCTTGGGTTTGGTAGTAGGCGAAGGCTTGGGTTGGGTGTTCCAGATATCCCGATGCTGAGGATGTCTCAACAGGGGACATGGTAGGAGGTAGGTAAATCAGCCATTTGGGGTTAGCTGCAAACCGACTCATAATTTCTAAAGCGGCGATCGCATTTTCTGCTCGAATGGTAATATTTGGCTGGAGTTTGGTGTTGATAATGCGCTTACCCAAAACATCCTCAATATTGAGGACATCGTCTAGTTCTTGTTGGGCTGTACGGGTAATGTTGTTATCTCCCAAGGGTTTAACCGGTTCGCGGTAAACACGAGCCGCCGGTACACTCACCAGTTCTTTTTCGGGATAACGCAGGGCTGTAAGTTTACCACCATACACACAACCTGTATCAATATCGATAGTGTTATTCAACCATTCCGCTTCCGGTACAGGGGTATGTCCGTAGACAACCAACGCCTCACCTCGATAATCTCCCGCCCAGTTGTAACGTACAGGTAAACCAAACTCATCAATCTCACCTGTAGTTTCACCATACATAGCAAACTCTCGCACCGCACCAGAACCACGTCCTTGCATTTCCGCTTTCAACCCTGCGTGAGCCACTACTAAGCGTCCATCATCTAGCACATAATGACTAATGAGGGAGTCTAAAAATTCTGCGAGTTCTTGGCTGTAAGGTTTACGCACTGCATCCGGTAAAGCTTCCATTTCATCAATGCTTTGCTGTAAACCATGAGTTATCCGGACATTTTTACCCCGCAATTTCCGCAAAAACTTGTGTTCATGATTACCACAAACACAAAAAGCTGTCCCAGCAGCAACCATATTTCGCACTAGCTTGACTGTATCTAGAATGCGGGGGCCACGGTCTACTAAATCACCAAGAAACACAACTTTACGCCCTTCTGGGTGGTAGTAGGTGGGAGAGTTCCAGAGAGATGAGGGCGACAATGTAGAAACTTCTTCCTGATTCCCCTCTTCTCTCACGTAGCCTAACTGTTGCAGTAACACCTCTAATTCATCACAGCAGCCGTGAATGTCACCGATGATATCAAAGGGGCCGTGTTCATGTTTTTTATTGTTCCAGAGGGGTTGACGTTCAATTTCTACAGATGTGATTTCCTCAACAGACTTGAGGGTGTAGACGTAGCGGAAACCTTCCTTTTCTAAACCGTGCAGGGAACGCCGTAACATTTGAGTGTGACGACGCACGACATGATAGCCGAAATTGCGATTGCTCCTTTGCTGATTTCTTTCATGACATAATTCTTCTGGTAAGTCAAAAACTATGGCAACTGCAAAGCAATGATACTGTTTTGCCATTTGCAGCAAGTTTTTGCGGTCTTCTGGCTGTACGTTGGTAGCATCTATCACCGTTAGTTTACCTGCTGCGAGTCGCTTGGCTGCGATGTAGTGCAGAACATCAAAAGCATCCCCGGAAGCAGGTTGGCTATTTTCATCATTAGAAACTAACCCCCGACAAAAATCTGAGGATAAGACTTCAAAGGGTTGAAAGTGTTTACGAGCAAAGGTTGATTTACCTGCACCGGATGCACCAATGAGGACAACTAAGGATAATTCGGGGATGGTGATGTTCATTTATGTGATTGGGCGTTGTTGAGTTGGTAGGTAATTTATTCACGCAGAGGCGCAGAGGCACAGAGGTGTAAAGAGTTATCTTTTTTAATCTCTGCAATCTTTTTCCGGGTTGGAATTTTGCTGCAATAATGCTTGAATATCAGCTCTCAAGGCTGCTATTTCCGCTTGAAGTGCGGTAATCGATTTTGCACCTGCTAATTCTGCTTCATCATCATCTGCGTCTTGACCTATAAAGAAGGTTGCAAGGGTTGCGGTGACGTAGCCAAACACAGCGAACGCATATACTGCTAAGAAAAAGCACAGCAATCTACCTTCAGGGGTTTTAGGCCAATATTCAGAACCCATTGTGGTGATGAGCATTGCTGTCCACCACAGCGCATTAGCATAGTTATTCAACCCAGATTCATTGGGTAAATCACTTTCAAACGTATACATTCCAGCTGCGCCTACTAAGGTGACAATGGCTGTTAGTGATAGTACATAACCAAAACCTCGACGCTGAACAGTTGCGCCTAAAGCCCGCATTCCTCTATTCGTGCGCGTCATCACTCGTAACAGTTGTAATCCTCTGATGGCTCTGACTGATGCTAGCGATCGCACTACTGTTACAATGCGAAAGGTACGCAAGGCGGGTATCATCAAAGAGATAGCGGTTAACCAATTGCTTTTGATATAAGAAAGTTTACGTGAAGCAAAGACTAGTTTCACGGCAAAATCTAGAATAAAAATTATCCAAATAGTGATACCAATCACATCCAGTAGAGGATTTAAACCCCAAATCAGTTCAATTATAAAAAGTGCTAACCAAGTAAATGCCAGAATTAACATTGGGATTTCTAGCCACTCTTCTAGCTGTTGTAAAATCTCGCTACGTTGTGCTTCTAGGTCTTGTTTTCGAGAAAAGTTAGGTTCATTCATAGTTTTTTCTGAATAACTTTGGCTCAAACTTTAGCAACACTTTCTGAAAAAGTTTTGTGATTTGAATTGACTAATCTAAATAAAGTCAGCAACATATCACTTTTAATATTTAATTTAGTCAAACAATTGGTCAATGACACCAATCAGAAGGCATGATTTTGAACATCTGAGGTTAATTATTCAGGCTAAACAGTGCCATTTGCGTAGGTGAACCGACTGCTGAATCTTCCTCCCCAATAGATTGAAATTTTACAGCGTAACTAAATTTTTCTGTAATTTTATTTGCCCAAGCTTGAAATTGCGATCGCGTCCATTCAAAACGGTGGTCTTTATGTCGTAGTTTCCCCGCCGGCAGATTTTCAAATTTAACGTTATATTCAATATTCGGTGTTGTTACTATTACTGTTTTTGGTTTAGCAAACTCAAACAAAACCCGCTCAAATGACCCTAAACGCGGTAAATCTAAATGCTCTATCACCTCAATTACAGTAGCCGCATCGTAACTACAAAAGCGTTTATCTTGATAAGTCAGCGCACTCTGAATGAGTTGTAATCGTTCCCATTGATTACGAGGAAGATGTAAGCGGTCTAATCTTTCTTGAGCAATTTCTAACGACCTATAGGAAACATCTACACCTGTAACTTGCTCAAAAAAGCTATCTTTCATGAGCATTTTTAATAAATTTCCTTGACCACAACCTAAATCAATCACGCGCCTAGCATTACTTGTTTTTAAAGCCTCACTCACCGCATTCATGCGCTGCTGATTTAAGCTAATGGGCTTTTCTACCGCCGCTTCTTCCTCAGCGTGAGTTTCTTCTGTACTATCAGGGTCAGGATTATCTTCCTCTACCAACTGCGCTAAAGCTTGACGCGTCAGACGGTGCTGGCGTTTGAGGTAACGGCGAGTAATTTGTTCTTTGGCTGGATGTTGCGATAACCAACCCTCACCATGACGTAGTAACTTGTCAATTTCTTCATCGTTTACCCAGTAGTGTTTGTCGTCATCAAGTACGGGAATTAAAACATAGAGATGACTTAACAAATCGCTAACAGTGATGGTGTTTTGCAATTCGACAGTGAAATATTTACTCTCTCCCCACTCTGGGAATTTTGCATCTAAAACATGACCTGTGGCTTTCACAGTGTAACCCAACGGCTCAAATAATTGCCGGAGGAAACCTTCACCACCACGACAGGGTAATACAGATAGTTTCGCCACTAGAGGTAGAGGAGTTTGAGCTAATTCTGGCTTATCTTTACTGCGTCCACCCAAAGCCGTGCTGAAAACTTGTGCGATCGCTACACTCATAAAAGATGATGCCACATAAGGGCGATCGTTCACATATTGTTCTAGGCTTTTACTCCTTCCCCGTACCAATTTTACCGGGTCAACATCCAACAACAGCGCGACTGTACAGCGATCATCGTTTGCTTCCGGGTAAAAAACGTGCGCTTGTCCAAAACTGAGAGCAAAGGACTGACAACGATCTGGGTGTTTATGTAGTAAGTAGCCTAACTCCGTAGCTGGGGAGTAAGTCGTGGTGATGGTAAGCAGCATTCACTGGTATGAAGATATGCGAATAGTAAATAAATACTGCTCAATGTTAAGCGATTACGGAAAATTTGTAATTTATAATTTGTTACACTATACTTTCGCAAAAGTAAAAACGGGGTTTTAAACCCAAATTTTCGATAAAAACGGATAGTTTGCCAACTATGCCAGAGTTTCCTTCGTCCTTTCAAATTGAACTGTTTTATGACAAAATCGGCAGTTACTAGCAACATAAGCCTTCGTGTTGTTATTTTTCTGTTATGTTTATCTGTCAAACTCTTGGTATGTAGAAACAGCAGGGTTATCAAGCTATCTACCGGAGATTTTTTTTAGGGCAAGTGACAGCAATCATCGCTGCTACACTCTTATTACCAGCCGCAGCTTTAGCGAAACCTTCAGAGACGAAAGGTAACAAACATAAGCCTGAGAAGTCAAAACATCACGCCAGTAAGGAAGAATCGACGACAACTGAGACTGAACCAGTAGCCAGTAAGGAAGAATTGACGACAACCGAGACTGAACCAGTAGCAGATTCTGAACCTATCGCCAAAGAAAAGATAGCTGCTAACCCCGAAAAACCGCACGGACATAAATCCAAAAAATCAAAGCATCGCTCACACCAGGAAAAATCTGTTAAAGATAAAGAATCTGCGGCTATTAAAACCGTAGAAGTATCCCCTACAGAAAGCATTTAAGAATATGGATTGGAGTGCTGCATTACCAACTTTTTTGATTACCCTCAGAGAAGGTGTAGAAGCTGCTTTAGTTGTCGGTATTGTCTTCGCCTGTTTACAACAAGCCGAACAACAAAAATTGCATCGTTGGGTATATTTAGGAATTTTTACCGCCGCTATAGCTAGTTTTGTGGTTGGTTTATTACTAAATTTAGGTATCCAAGGATTACAGACATCTGAGAATATATATGCACCTGTTTTCAAACAATTATTTGAGATGGGACTGGGTGTAATTGCGATCGCTATGCTCAGTTGGATGCTCATCTGGATGACTAAACAAGCAAGGTTTCTCAAAGCAGAAATCGAAGGCTCTGTTAAAAGTGCATTAGGTCAAGATAGCAAAGCAGCTTGGGCAATTTTCAGCCTCATTTTTATCGCTGTATTTCGGGAAGGCTTAGAGACAGCTGTGTTTATCGTCGCTAAGTTTCAAGAAGGCTGGACACCTGTACTGGGTGCGATCGCTGGACTAATTATGGCAGCTGTCATTGGTATGCTGCTCTTTAAATGGAGCATCCGTATTAATTTAAGGCAATTTTTCCAAGCAATGGGTGTATTGCTGCTGTTGATTGTCTCTGGATTAGTGATTTCAGCTTTCCGTCATCTAGATGCAGCTGCGATCGCCTTTAACCACATCAACCCCTCAATATCTAATACTTGTGGACTAGAAAACACCTCTTGTCTTCTCGGCCCCCTCATGTGGGATTTATCAGAAATCTTACCTGATAGACAGTTTCCAGGAATTTTGCTCAAAACCTTATTTGGCTACACCCAAAAACTGTATCTCGTGCAGGCGATCGGTTATCTGCTGTTTTGGCTAACAGTAGGTAGTCTATACTTCCGTAGTCTTCACAAACCTACACAACTAAAAACTGTCGCAAATCCTTGATTTTTTATTAATAAAAGCTCAATATTCTCTTCTTTGTGTCTCTGTGCCTCTGTGGTAAAAAAACACTTTTTTGTTCTCACTGTCATCAGTCCCGAATCAAATGTTCTAACGCCAACTGCAAATCCTGCGTCAAATCACTAACAGCACGTTTAGCTGCTTGACGGTCATGCTGCACTTTTTCCCAGCGTTGAGTTACAGAAATGGGTTCACCTACTTTCAGTGTTGCTTGTCGCAAACCTAAACGCGATCGCCCTGGTAATGTAGATGATTGGATTCGAGATAACATATCAAACATCAGTAAAGCTGTCTCTGCCAATCTGTCAGCAGTCGGCTGTTCTTGCAGATAATTAGCTTGAACCGCCACAAAAGTTTCTACCAGGCGCATATGCTGTACCCTTAAGTCTGCTTCTTGGGCTACCCAATCAGCGAGTCCCCGTTTGAAAGGTGGTAAAGTATTTATATCTGGCAAATCGTCCCGATAAATCAGATTCCAACTAGCTTCTTCCAAACGGCGACAACGGTCAATAAAATTACCTTGGGGTTGCAGACCGAAATATTGCTCGGAAACTTGTAAAGCTTTCTCTAATAAGTAATGTAGTCTATTTATTAACACCTCATTTGGTGTATTCGAGGCTTCAGATACGCTCGCTTTCGGGATATCTTGATGATAAAAGCGGCGATAAAACTCTTCCATCTCCGTAATCAGATATTCACCCAACCGACAAATACGCTGACGGTAAATTTCCGGCTGATTTACCTCATCACCAATAGACTTGTCTGGTAAACCACTATCAGCTTCTAACTTACTTAATAACTGATCTAGTTTTAACCAAGGTGGCTGAATATAGTGATATTGAATCGAAATCGGCACAATTATCACAGTTTCAGTACGGTGAGCCTTGTGCAAATCTTCCACGCACCAAAACCCCATTTGTGCCACACCAGGTTCTAAGTTGCTGACAATGCCACTATGACCATTGTTACCACCTTCCGGGGCAATGGCGATCGGTAATTCGCCATTTGCAAATAAATTGCGTGCGGTTTGAATCGCCTGCTTATCCAATCGCCGTCCACGACGCACCGCCACACCACCCAACCGCGAAAACAACCACCCTAACCAATTCCCAGCCCAGATAGTCATCCCTCGGTCATAGAGAAAATGGCTGTGAATTGGGTATTGTAGCTTGATTCCTTGCTGATGTGCCGCCTGTGGTACAAGACGCGACAACATATACAGCACACACAGGGGATCTTCTACCTCTGGGTGACGAAATGCCATCAACAGACGAATTTTACCAGTTTGGAATTGTGCATAGAGTTCTGCCAATACCTCAGCATTTTTCACTTCCACCCGGACAATTCCCGCCGGTAGCCAAGGACGAGTCCGAAACCGTAAGATAATCGGTAAAAATCCGTGAAAAATTCGCAGGATAAGCGGATTAAACCGGTGAGGGATAAATTTTAGCGGCGGTTGGACAGATGTAATAAATTTAGGCAAAGGAATCTCCGGGAAGTGTTGACTGTTGACTGGGAAGACAAGGGAGAACTATTGACCAACTTGAAAAATTTGTGCGGCGGTTAATTTTAGTTCTGGGAACGTCGGTGAGATGAGAAAGTCCTGATCTCTAAATTGATTGACTTGATACTCGCCTTCTACTAAAGTGTAGATTGAGATCGTGGGTTGTTTGGGGTTGCCAATAAATCGCCTCGCACCCAATCCTAAATAGTCAACAATCCAATATTCTGGAATTCCTATCACTTCATAATCACTAGCCTTTTTGACATAATCATCTCGCCAGTTGCTACTCACCACTTCAATAACTAACGGAACTGATGCGGCTTGGCTAACTGTTGATGTTTTTTTCCATAGAGGTTCGTTAACTAAGTTGGGGCGATTCAATATCACCACATCTGGCGAATATGCCGATTCATTTTCTAATGGTTTAATTAATGCAGTTTTGGGAATGAAGTAAGGAAGATGAAGGCGACTGTACTCTAAGGTCAATTGTGTAGCCAAAAATCCAATCTCTTCTTCATGGTCGCCTGTGGGTTGCGGCATTTCAATAATTATTCCATCATGCAACTCATAACGTCGCTGTGAGTTGTCTGGATACCAAGCAACGAACTCATCAAATGTCACTAACTGGCGTAAGGCTTGAGTCATAGCTTCACCTCAAGACGAATTAATATAATATACGCGGGCGATCGCTGTTAGTCTAATTATCAGATGAATATCCCAGAGCGACTACACTGGAATCAGCAGGAGCATGGTAGCCTCGAATTACAAGGGTAAATCTTCCCTGGAGTGGGTGAGCAACGCTTAACAAATCAATAAGTTCTAAGCAGAACGGCGTAAATAATTAAAGGTTTGTAGTAAGGACTTTAGTCCTAAAATAAGGACTAAAGTCCTTACTACGAACTCAATCCTATTTTTTTACATTACTTAACATAGTTTTGCTTTTTCAAGTTGTTCTACTTAAGCCATTATGAAAACCTTTACTGCGGTTGTTGAGAAAGACATGGAAACTGGTTTATATGTGGGCTACGTTCCTGGGTTTCCTGGAGCGCATTCTCAAGCTGAAACTTTAGACGAGTTACAGATGAATCTGCGTGAAGTAATCGAGATGTTACTAGGCGATCGCTGTTAGCTTAATTATGAGATGAATATCCAAGGCAGGCTACACAGTCAAATGAATATACCAAAAGAAGACGCACGAAAATACGCCCCAGCTACACAGCGCAATCGTGAACCCATTCTAGAACTGCTTTTGCAAGTCTTACCCACCACTGGCACTATCTTGGAAATAGCAAGCGGTACTGGCGAACACTCCATATTTTTTGCCCCCCGCCTCACTCCCCGTCAATGGCTACCTTCTGATCCTAATCCCGAATTACGGGCTAGTATCGCAACTTGGGCAGAACATTTCCCCAGCGATAATCTCTATCCCCCTCTAGAACTGGATGCTGCACAACCAATTTGGCCAGTAGAAAAAGACCAAGACAGTAATTACTCCCCCATAGTTGCTATTGTAAATATTAATATGATTCACATTTCCCCTTGGTCAGCCTGTTTGGGACTGATGGCGGGTGCTGGTCGCATTTTACCCCCAGGCGGTATTCTCTATTTATATGGCCCCTATAAACAAGGCGGAGAACATACCGCACCCAGTAACGAGGCTTTTGATGAATCTTTACGCGCTCAAAATCCAGAATGGGGTATACGCAACTTAGAAGATGTGGTAACAGTAGCTAGTAAAGAAAATCTCAGTTTACAAGCAACTTACCAAATGCCAGCCAATAATCTGTCAGTAGTATTTCAGCGTTCTAAGTAGTACATTAATTTTGATAGGTTTGTAGTAAGCACTTTAGTGCTTTTCTATTTAAGGACTAAAGTCCTTACTACAAACTTAAATGAATGAATAGTATGGAGGTTAGCGGACTCGAACCGCTGACATCCTGCTTGCAAAGCAGGCGCTCTACCAACTGAGCTAAACCCCCGTAAAATAAAAATATGAGTAATTTTATTTCACTTAGATAAGTATACCAGAAAGTTGTAATTTTACCAAAGGGATGAACCAAGAAAATACCCAAATTGTTGCCGCGTTTTATAAATTCGTGAGTTTACCGGATTTTACCGAGATGCAAGAACCCTTATTGTCTTACTGTTTAGCACAAGGCATTAAGGGAACGATTCTTTTAGCCAAAGAAGGAATCAACGGTACGATCGCAGGTTCGCGTCCAGCAATAGACTCAGTTATTAGCCATCTGCGTTCTGATCCTCGCTTCACAGACTTAGAACACAAGGAATCTACGGCTGAAAACCCTCCTTTTGAAAAAATGAAGGTGCGTTTGAAAAAAGAAATTGTGACTTTGGGTGTACCGGAAGTTGACCCGAATCAACAGGTAGGTATTTACGTCACCCCCCAGGAATGGAATGATTTAATTGCCGACCCAGATGTCACCGTGATTGATACCCGCAACGATTACGAGGTGCATATCGGTACTTTTAAAAGGGCGCAAAATCCGCAAACCGATTCCTTCCGCGAGTTTCCCGAATATGTCAGTCAAAACCTTGACCCTCATCAACACAAAAAAGTAGCCATGTTCTGCACTGGGGGAATTCGCTGCGAAAAAGCCTCTGCTTTTATGCTTTCCCAAGGTTTTACGGAAGTTTATCACCTCAAAGGCGGCATTCTCAAATATTTAGCAGAAATTCCCCCAGAACAAAGTCTATGGGAAGGGGAATGTTTTGTTTTTGATGAACGCATAGCCGTAGGTCATGGGTTAGAAACAGGAAGTCATGAATTATGCTTCTGTTGTGGACATCCCCTAGCTGAAGAAGATAAAGCCTCACCCAAATATGAGTTAGGTATGTCCTGTCCCTACTGTTTTGATCATCTCACCCCAGAGAAAAGAGTGCGTCAGCAAGAAAAATGGCGACAGTACCAACTACAAAAGCAACGGTTTGGCTAATTGACGGCTATTCTAGAATTTTACGCCAACCATATAGAATGCCATCCCCTATCGAAATTATCGTACTATTAGCTACAACTTTTTATCAGGCGATCGCAAGTTTAAGAGAAAATCGACAACCACCACCAGGACAACTAATTGATGTGGGTGGGTATCGCTTACACTTTTACACGGCGGGAAAGTCTAACCCCACTGTGGTCTTAGAACACAGTTTAGGCGGAATGGAAGGTTATTTACTTGTGCAAGAAATAGCCCAGCTATCACGAGTTTGTATATATGATCGTGCTGGGTATGGTTGGAGTGATCATAGTCCTCATCCACGCACCAGTCAGCAAATTGTTACAGAATTAGATACTCTCCTCACACAAGCAGGAATTGAGCCACCTTATATTCTTGTAGGTAATTCCTTTGGTAGTTATAACGTCCGGTTATATGCCCATTATTTTCCCGAAAAAGTAATCGGAATGGTACTTACTGATGGACTCCATGAAACAGGAATGCTGAAAATGTCCATCTATTTACAAGCTTTGAAACTATTTTTTGTTTCTGGCTTCTTCATGTCAATTTTAGGATCAATGCTTGGCATTATCAGATTACTTAAAGTGATTGGTACTTTTGAAATTATTAAGCGAGAATTAATTAAATTTCCTCAAGCAGCACTCAACCCAATTAAGCGTTCTTTCTGTCGCCCTAAACACTGGATTACCATGAGTCGCGAACTCTTAAACCTTGATAATAGCAGTCGCCAACTTCAGTTAATTAGTCAGTTTGAAGCCTTACCTATAGTTAGTATTAAAGCCAATACTTTTTTTCAAACATCCCTTTGGACTGTGCTTTTACCTATAAAAGCAGCTAATCATTTACGAGAGCAAATGCACAAGCAAATAATTAGTTTATCTACAAATTGTGTACAACTTGATGCTCATAAAAGTGGTCATTTTGTTTGGATTGATCAACCTGAGTTAATCATAAATGCTATTAAAATTATTTTAGAAAAGATTGATTCTAGTAATTCGTAATTAAAGAACCACTACAAACAATTTTCTGTTCTTTAACACCTATTTTCTAAGCCTAAATGTTGTCTCAAAGCTTGACGCATGACATCTACAGGTATATTGTCTTGCTGCAACCAGATTTTTAAGGCTGCAACACCTTGCTGGACTAACATTTCTAAGCCATCAATGGCTATCGCACCTTGTTGTTGTGCGTATTGGAGAAATTTGGTCGGTTGGGGGATATAAATCAAATCATAGGCGATTGCACCCAATTGTAGATTCGTCATTTCATCTACACTTACAGGCGAATCATCCACATTGGGATACATCCCAATAGGGGTTGTATTTACCAGTAGGTCAGCTTGGGGAATCAACTGTGTTAATTTATCCCATGTATGAACTTGTAAAGTGTCCCCAATGGGTGAATCTTCCCAACTCTGTTGGAAATCTTTTAATTTCTCTAAATTCCGCCCCACTACATGAATTTCCGCAAAACCTAGCTGGTGACAACCTGCAACAACCGCCCTAGCCGCGCCACCATTCCCTAAAATGACAGCGATTTTCTGACTCCAATCCTGTTTATAGGTAGTTTGCAAAGGATGAATAAATCCTACTATATCCGTGTTTGTACCCTCCCATTGGTTGTTTTTACGGCTCACGGTATTCACTGCACCTATAGCTTGAGCCAGGGGTGTAATTTCTGAGAGTAGCGGGATAATTGCTTGTTTATGGGGAATTGTCACACTAAAACCGACAACATCCACAGCCGCCAAACCTGCGATCGCCACTTCTAAATTTTGTGGTTCGATAGGTAACGGAAGATACACATAATCTAACGCCAAATGAGCGATCGCTGCATTGTGCATCACTGGTGACAGCGAATGTCCCACCGGATACCCAATCACACCTAGTAACTTAGTTTTTCCTGTAATCATAGTTATTAGTCTTTCTCCCTTGTCTCCCTTATCACCTGTCCTCTTCCCCTGCACCTGCTTTACAATTATTAACATCTACTTAACATTTATTCAAAATATGCAGGTAACAACCGCCCCTTCTACAACTCCTATTCCTGGACAATATTGGCAGTGGCGAGGGCATCAAATTTACTACGTCCGTGCGGGAGAAAAACAACCGCAGCGTCCGCCATTGCTTTTGGTGCATGGTTTTGGTGCTTCAACAGACCACTGGCGTAAGAATATCACAGGTCTGTATCCTGATTTTGAAGTATTTGCGATCGACCTGTTGGGATTTGGACGTTCAGCCAAAGCAAAATTAGAGTATGGCGGCGACTTGTGGGGCGACCAACTCCATTATTTTATTAGTGAAGTGATAGGTCAAAAGGCAATACTAGCAGGTAACTCCCTTGGCGGTTATGCTTGCTTGTGTGTAGCGGCTCAATATCCTGACAGCGTAGCTGGTGTAGTCTTACTTAACAGTGCTGGCCCCTTTAGCGTCACTCCATCTACATCTGAACCAGAAGCTTTACAATCACACATTCAACCACCTAAACAACCATCTCCCTTACAAAAACTTTTGGGTACTAGTGTTAAATGGATTTTTCAACAACCTCTAGCCCAGTTTTTACTATTTCAATACTTGCGACAAAATTGGGTAATTCGCCGAACCTTAGAAAAAGTTTATTTTGATAAAACAGCAATCACAGATCAATTAGTAGCAGAAATTGCGCGTCCTGCTTACGATCCTGGTGCTTTGGATGTGTTCGTCTCAGTTTTCAGCACTCCTCAAGGCGAAAAAGTTGATGTCTTATTAAAACAATTAACTTGCCCTTTATTGCTACTTTGGGGAGAAGCTGATCCTTGGATGAATGCTAGAGAACGTTCTCAAAAATTCCGCCTATATTATCATGAGTTAACAGAATATTTTCTCAAGGCTGGTCATTGTCCCCATGATGAAGTACCAGATCAGGTAAACCCAATTCTACGAGATTGGGTGTTGTCAATTGTTTAAATGATCCAATATTTGTAGGGTGCGTTACTTTGTGAACGCACCATCTTTTTCTTATTCCAACTAGCTCAATATTGAGAACGGTATCCCTCTCGATGTGGAGTCATCTCTAACAATCGCCTTGTTCCTGTTTATTATTATTCCGCTAGCAATTGCTGTACTTGGGTGGGGGTCATTTGTTCAACTTGGTCTATTAGTGCTGCTAACGCTTCTGTATCATCAGTCATAGGTGATTGATTTTCAACGATAATTTTGGCTATCCCCGCCGTAGTTGGTGATTCAAATAAAAATTGCCGCATGGGTAATTCTACTTGAAATTCTTCCCGGAGTTGGGAAACGGCTTGAATTGCTAACAAGGAATGTCCTCCCAATTCAAAGAAGTTATCATGAATCCCAATAGGTGAGATGCCCAATAACTTCTCCATTACTTGGGTGACTCTGGCTTCAATTTCATTGTTGGGGGGAACGTAGGTAGTAGCAATTTGGGGACGGGCGTGGTTAGTTGTTGATTGTTCTAGTGACTGGGATGTTTGGCGAGATGCTAAGTCTACGGGGGAAACGGTGATTTGTGGGGCTATAGGTTGCGCCAAAATCCGTTCTGTGACTTGCCAAACTTCTTGGGGAGTCATCGCCAAGTCTACGAGGGCTGCACCTGTGGGAGTGGTGATTTCTGCTAAACTGACGGCATCCCAGTTAATAGTAATCCAATGTGTGTGACTGTTTTGACTACGTTGATAAGCGATCGCATCCATGAAACAATTTGCCCCAGCGTAAGCCGCAAAGCCTATACCACCAACTACAGCCGAGAGGGATGATTGCAATAGGAAAAAGTCTAGGGGCTGATTTTGAAGTGCTTTCTCTAACGCCAGTAGACCGTGAATTTTCGTATGGAATTGTTTTTCACACTCTGGGATAGTGAGATTGCGAATCAAACAACTAGCGCGATCGCCCATTGCGGCAGCATGAATCACACCGTTGATTCTACCAAATCGCGTGAGGGCATTGGCGATCGCATCTTCCACTTGGTTAATGTCTGCTAAGTCAACACTCGTAAATAAAAATTCACACCCTTGAGCCTGTAAACCTTGCAGTTGTTGAATACAATGGCTTACGGCGTCTTGACGACCGTGGGTAGCCAGCCAATTATCCCATTCTTTTGGTTGCGGTAAATCTGAGCGTCCCAGAAACACTAATTTTGCATTGACTGTGGCTGCAAGGAACTTGGCATAAATTAACCCTAAACCTTCCACTAAATCCCCAGCAATCACATACACACCCCCTGATTTTAAGGGTAGTTGAGTAGGTTCAGGGTTGGGTAAAGAAATCGGTTGAAATTCTTGTATCCAACGAGTTTTCCCCCGATAAGCAACGGCTTTATCTGAGGGATTGGTGGTAATTTCCCTAACTATTTGCTGTAAGTTAATGTCAGAAATTGACACATCAATATCTTGACAAGTCAAATTCGGGTATTCTTGGGGAATTACCTTAACTAAACCCAGAATAGTAGCATCATCAGGGTTAAAACTTTCATTCCCCAGAACATTCTGTACTTGCTGAGTCAGTACATAAATTGATAGGGTTGTGGAAGATAAAGCCTGAGTGAGCCAAAGTAAGCTATAAAAACCCAGATTTTGCTGTTGCTGAAAATCTGTGCGTTCTGTGAGAGTCCATGAATGTATAATTACATCAGGTAACTTATCATCTGTTTGTAATTGTAACCACAGTGTTTTGTAGTCTTCAGGGTTATGAGGTGCGATTCTGTAATTATCACCTTCTTGAGTAAATCTCTCTCCCGGTTTGACAGTGATTACTTCCTGTTCAGTCTCCTGAAGATGTTGTACTAATTTTTCCTCCACATCCCCAGCATGACAAAATACTAAATATCGCTGTTTATTTAGCGGTGCAGCAGAACGCAACAGGGGTTTTTGTCTCCAAGAGGGCAAATAAAACCAATTTGAGATTTCTTCTTGCTTCTGGAGCGTTTTAGAGGTAGTAGAAGTAGTTTCTGGGAAGGTATCCCGTTCTACCCAATAACGTTGACGTTCAAAGGGGTAAGTTGGGAGGGGTAATCGTCGGCGTTGTTGTTGGGTGTAAAATTCTACCCAGTTGATAGTCACACCTCGCAGCCAAAGTTGTCCCAAGGTTTTGCAAATCAAAGCTACATCAGATTGGGTGTCTTGGGGATGTCGTCCAGATGATAAGGTGGGGGGTGCATCGGGAAACTGTCTGATAATGGTACTTAAAGTTTGACCAAAACCAACTTCTAAGAAAATCTGATTGGGTGTTTGTTGGAGTTGGGTAATTCCCTCAGCAAACAGCACTGGTTGACGTAAATGGGTAGCCCAATAATTGGGGTTTGCGGCTTGTTCTGGAGTTATCCAAGTTCCCGTAACGTTGGAAATGAAGGGAATTTGTGGCGAATGGAGGGGAATATTTTGTAATATTTGCGTTAAAGGAGCGATCGCATCTACCATCAAGGGTGAATGGAAAGCATGGGAAGTGTGTAACCGCCGATGAGCAATATTTTGATGTACTAAAAGTTTTTCTAGTAGAGTAATTGCTGCTTCAGTTCCCGATACGACACATAACTGAGGTGCGTTATGGACAGCGATGACTAAATCATCAGTCAAAAACGGTTGCAATTTTTCAGGCGCAAGGGAAACCGAAAGCATCACTCCCGATGGACATTGTTGCATCAATTTTCCGCGCTGTGCCACTATTGCCAAAGCATCAGCCAAGGTGAAGACACCCGCCAAAGTTGCAGCGACATATTCCCCAATGCTGTGACCAATCATCGCCTGTGGCTCGATACCATAAGATAACCAGAGTTTAGCTAGGGCATATTCTACGACAAATAGAGCGGGTTGGGCGTAGGTGGTTTGTTTTAATAAACCTCTCTCCTCCAAGGAGAGAGGCTTTAAACTCTCCCCCTTCCCTACATTCGCGTAGCGTGTCGAAGACAGGGAAGGGGGTTGGGGGGTTAGGTTTCCCACATCATCACCATACAAAAGTTCACGCAAATCTAAGCCTAAATGTGGTATTGATAATTCACAGCAATGGTCGATTTCTTTGCGAAAAACTGGTTCGGTATTGTACAATTCTTGTCCCATATTCACATATTGGCTACCCTGTCCAGGAAACATAAATACTAGACTGGGTTCGCTGTTTTCTGGGGAATAACTCAACAGTTGGGAAGAATCAATTCCTGAGAGTATTTCGATTGCTTGCGCTGGGGTTTGACAAACTAAGCAGCGACGATGGGTAAATCCTCTTCTACCGATTTGCAGAGTATAAGCCACATCTGCAAGGTTTAATTCTGGATGCTTTTGTAAATGTGTAGCAAGATTGATTGTTGCTTGTTCAAGTGCTTTCTCACTTTTAGCCGAAAGTACCAAAAGTTGATAATCTCTCCCTTGCTCCCCTGCTCCCCTGCTCCTCTGCTTAAAAACAGGTGCTTCTTCTAAAATAGCATGAGCATTAGTTCCACCCATCCCAAAGGAACTGACTCCAGCTCTTCTGGGGTGTTGATGACTTGTCCAAGGTGTCAACTGAGTATTCACCAAAAATGGACTATTAGCAAAATCAATTTGGGGATTCGCCGTAGTAAAATTTAAACTTGGAGGAATTTGTTTATGTTTGAGAGCAAGGGCAGTTTTAATTAAACCACTTATACCCGCAGCCGCATCCAAATGACCGATATTAGTTTTGACTGAACCAACAGCACAGAATTGTTTTTGATTAGTATGTGGTGAAAATGCCTTAGTCAAAGCCGCAATTTCAATAGGGTCGCCTAAAGCTGTTCCTGTTCCGTGGGTTTCAATATATTGAATTGTCTCTGGATTTATCTTGGCTTTTGCTAAAGCAGTAGTGATGGCTTTTGCTTGTCCTGTGACACTGGGTGCAGTCAAACCAACTTTTTGCGAACCATCATTATTAATTGCAGTGCCTTTGATAATTGCATAAATATGGTCGCCGTTTTGAATAGCATCCCGCAGTCTTTTCAAAACCACAATTCCCACACCATTACCGAAGACTGTACCTTTAGCGTTGACATCAAAAGCCCGACAATAACCATCTGGTGAAAGTACACCATCTTCTTGATAAAGATAACCTGTCTTTTCCCCAGAACCGATAGATACACCGCCAGCTAGTGCCATATCGCATTCTTTATTTAATAAACTTTGACAGGCAATATGTACACTTACTAAAGAAGTAGAACAACCAGTTTGAATACCACAACTCGCCCCTGTTAAATTCAATTTATAGGATACGCGAGTAGGCATTAAGCCCATAACATTGCTGATTACGACTTGCACAGTATCAGCAGTTTCTCGATAATGGGAATTACTCAATAAATTCACCAAATAACTATTCAGTGCAGCCCCACCATAGACAGCAATACTACCTGAATATTGCTCCGAATCATAGCCAGCGTTTTCTAAAGCTTCCCAAGCACATTCTAAAAACAACCGATGCTGAGGATCAAGAATTTCCGCTTCTCTAGGAGAATAACCAAAAAAACCGGCATCAAACTCATCAATTCCAGAGAAACTAGCATAAGTCCGGACATAATTTGGTTTTTCTAAATCCTCCGCTTTTACCCCGGTTGCTAATAACTCCTCATCACTTAAAAACTCAATCGAGTTAACACCATTTTTCAGATTATCCCAAAACTCATCAACACTTCTAGCACCAGGAAACCGTCCCGCCATACCGACAATAGCAACTTCCTCAGACCTTTCTAATTCCACCGCTTCTAACTTAATCCGAGCCTCCTTAAGTGCCGCCAAAATACGCTCAGATGCAGGGTGATTTTTAATATCATCAATAGAATAATTCATAATCTCTCTACCCTTAAAACTCTCTAATATGAAACTAAGCAAACTTATAAATCTCACTCTGCGCCTCTGCGTCTCTGCGTGAGACAACCCTCCAAATTCTCAGGATTAATAAACTGACAACGACTACGAGCAAAAGCATCTAAAACATCAACAGCACAACTACGCTCAAATCTTAAACTACCAGCCTCCTCCCCACCAAACTTTTGACAAACTGCTCGATGAGACTTAGCCAGATAAAGATAAGCATCAACAAACGCTTGATGTTCAGATTTTAATTCTGTTGGTAGATTAGCAAAATGAGGTCGTAACTGCTTCCAAACTTTAATCAAAACTGAATGTTCCCAAGACATCAACCCACTAAAATCATGAGATTTAACATGAGGAGGCATCATCGAAGGGCGAATTTCAGCTTCATATAATTCTGGGCTTAAGCTACCTGCTAATTCCATTGATGCACCGGATGCTAACATTAATTTAGTAGCAGTTTTTAACTCTGTTCGTGCTTCTTGTAAATTTCCGTCTATTAATTCTAAACCAAAGCGACGTAAACAAATAATTAATCCTTGAATATTGATAAAAAATGACCAATGGAAACCTTGCCAAATTTCCTGGGGTGTGAGTTTTAACATGACTCTAAGTTAAGTTGAAATACTCTGT
Source organism: Anabaena sp. CCY 9402-a (assembly GCF_963920945.1). NCBI lineage: Bacteria > Bacillati > Cyanobacteriota > Cyanophyceae > Nostocales > Nostocaceae > Anabaena > Anabaena sp. CCY 9402-a. The sequence continues at coordinate 66,660 of NZ_CAWUDL010000008.1, read as the reverse complement.
CTAAAAGATAGACATGATTTTTAAAGCCTTCTCTTTGTAGTTCAATTTGAGTAATATCTAGATTTAAATTCTCTTGTTGGAGATACAAGAAGGTTTGACAAGCTGATAATAAACCTTTGACTAAGCACAATTCTGGTTCGTTGCTTTGGACGTGTTGTACATGAAAGTAAGTGTCAAAGTCTTCTATCTCCCAGTATTTTAAGGTTGTTTGTGTGGAGGTTATTTCTAAGGGGAATACATCATATATTTCTAGTTCAGCTATTGCGGTTTCAATTGTGTTTATGGCTTGTTGAATATCGGTTTCGGTTAATGCTATTAATAGTTCTGTGAGGATTTTTTTGAGTTTAATTTGGGTGGGTGGGTTTAGCTGTTGTTTGATGGGGAGTTCTGCGGGGTTTAAGAGTTCTAGGAGCATATTTTTTAAACGCAAAGGGGCGCAGAGGGAAACGCAGAGGGGCGCAGATATTTTAAGAAGGGAGGGAGAATTTTAAGGTTTGGTGACAAAATTGTTGCCATTCGGGGGTGATATTGTTGAAGATGATGTTTTCATCTAAATAAATTCCGGTGGTTACTACATAATTTTCTTGGAGATATAAGACGCTTTCTTCTGTTAGTTGATTGTCGGTGATTTCTTGCTATTTCGGATATTGGCGCAGTTGTTTTAATAGGTAAGCTTTGCAATATGTTCCGATTTGGGGCATGGCTTTATTCGTGTTTTTGATGTGAATGAGAATCAGGACTAAATTAATTGTTAATAAATCCTTCGTTGCGTAGTTCGTTAATACTCTCGATAAAGGCTTTTTTGATGAGATTAATATCTTCTTGTGTGTGTGCTGTGGAAAGAAATCCGCCTTTGTCTCCTTGGCGCAGATGTATTCCTTTTTCGATGAGGTGATAAGAGAGTAAATTCATCGCCATTGGGGAAACTGCGCTTTGGGAGGCTGCTATGCCAAAAAATGAACCAAAGCTAGTAAACTTGATAGCTATGCCCTGTTGTGTCATGTGCGCGTTTAAATCACTGACGAGTTGGGTAGTCCGTTGATTTAACTCTTTGTGTAATTTAATACCTTCTATTTTTAGGTGTTGTAAGGTGGCGCGGGCGGCGGCGAGGGCGAGAGGATGTTTACAAAATGTCCCTGCAAAGAAGGTTGTGGGAACTTGGGGCGCGGAATCATCACCAAATTGCCATTGTCCACCATCTATGTAGTTCATATAATTAGCTTTGCCAGCGATTACCGATAGCGGTAGTCCACCACCAACGATTTTGCTATAAGTAGCAATGTCTGCTTTTACACCAAAGTGTGCTTGCGCTCCTCCGGGGTGGATGCGAAAACCTGTCACCATTTCATCGAAAATTAGGGCTATTCCTAGTTCTTGGGTGATTTGTCGTAATTTTTGCAGAAATTCGCGCGGTTGGAGTTCGGGAAAACGGCTTTGTACTGGTTCTACTAAGACGGCGGCGAGTTCTCGGCGGTGTTTGCGAATCAGCTTTAAGGAATGTTCGTTACCGTATTCTAAAATCAGCACGTCAGCAGCTGCACTCTTGGGAATACCTGGGGCTGCGGGTACGGCTTTGGGGTTGAGGTTGGCTGTGAAAATGGCTTGAATTGGTTGGGCTAGTCTACCGAGGAGGCTTCCAGATTTAGCGGCGATGACGCGACGGGCGGCTTTTTTAGCATATTCTGTCATTGTTGCCCTTACAAGTGCAGAGTCAAAGTGTCCGTGGTAGGAGTTGGTGAAAATCGCTATTTTTGGGCGTTTTGTGGCTGTACGGGCGATGCGTATAGCCGTCATAACTGCTTCTGTACCTGTGTTGCTAAAGGTGACTCGTTCTGCACCTGTTAATTCGCTGATGAGTTGGGCTACTTCGCCAGCTATTGTATTTTGGACACCGATGTGCATTCCCTGTTGTAGTTGTTCGGTGATGGCTGTTTGGATGAATGGGGGGTTATGTCCAAATAGGTTGATTCCTAGTCCCATGAGGATGTCTATGTATTCGTTTCCATCGATATCCCACAGGCGAGAAGCGTTGGATTTTTCGATGGCGATGGGGTAGCAGAGTTCTTTGGTTTCTGCTGCGAAGTTGAAGCCTATTGAGGTTTTATCGGCTAATATTTGGCGATTTTGTTGGGCTAGGTTTTTGGAGGTTTGGGTACGTTGGGTGTAGTTTTGGATGAAGTTTTTTAGGTAGTTTTGTTGGGGTGGGTTTTGAGTAGCTGTCATGGTTTTTTTGTTCGCGCATTCGGCGAAGCTGTTCTCGAAGAGTAGGCGCAAAGACGCAAAGGAAGAAATGTTAGATGTTTAGGGGTTTACGACAGAGGAAGTAAGCTGAGTGTCTATCGTCTATTGTGGGGTTTCCTTCTAGGGTGAGGATTTGAATGTCGGTGAAGCCTGTTTGTTGTAGGGCTATTTCGATTTCTTGGGGGATATGTCCTCTGACAAAATATTTTTCATCCATTCTTTGCCAGTTTTTTTCTTTGGTTTGAAATGCTGATAGGAGTTTTATACGGATTCTGTATAAAAGTCTGTGGTTTAATATTGGGGAAAATAAATGCCAAATTGTTTTTAGTATGGGGGCGGATGATGGTTTGGTTTTTTTCTGAAACATGGTGATTTGAAAGTAGCCTTTACGTTCTTCGGGGTTGTAGTTTGGTGTCACCATCCAGGCGTATTTATTTTCTATTTCTCCTTCGGCAATTTTTCCTCTCCACCAGCGTTGCATTTGTTGATGATGGTTAATGTCAAAGAGAAACCAGCCATTTTGTTTGAGGGCTGAATATACTTTTTGAAAGACTTGCTGAAGTTCAGGAATTGTCATTATGTGGTTGAGGGCTGCGCTTGTGGAAAATGCTGCGTCGAAGGATGGGGGAAGTTCAAAGTGACGCGCATCTGCTAGGAGAAATTCTCCGTTGGGGGCGTTTTGATGGGCATAATTTAACATTTGGGTGGAGTTATCTACGCCTGTTATTTGATATCCTCGATTGATTAATATTTGTACTAGTTGTCCTGTTCCACAGCATAGGTCTAGGATTTGTGCGTTTTGGTTTAGTAGGGGTAGGAGAATTTTTTCTAGGGGTTTTAGTTGGTTTTGGCAATATTCTGGCCCCATTGTTTGGTTATATAGCCAAGCCCAGGTGTCATATTCTGTATGGTTTGGGTTGTTGGAGATCATGTTTTTTAAACGCAAAGGTACGCTGAGGTTAACGCAAAGGTGCGCGGAGGTTTGAAGGAGGTTTTTTTATTAGGTTTTGTTGGATGAGGTGGAAGAGGTAGGTTTGAATTAGGGTTTCGTTGATGGTGGGTGGGGTGATGAGTTGATTTAGTATGGTTTGGGTTTTTCTGTTGTCAATTTGTAGTTTGTTTGTTTGGGTTTCGCTGGTGTTTCTTTGTCTGGGTAATAGGGGAATTAGGGGATATAAGATATGTTCTGGGGAGTTTTGGGCTATTTCTAAGATTTTGTTGCGCCATTGATCATATGATGTTTTCTCAATTTCAAAGCCGATTTTTTTTAGTTGTTCAAAAACAATCTCTGAGGAGACAGGCTTTGGTTGGATGATATGGAAAATTTGATAGTGAGATGATATTTTTGATAGTTCGATAATGGCACTACAGACGTAATCTACTGGTAAGATTTCTAAGGGCATGGCTGTATCTGGTATACTGCCTAACTGTATGTAGCCTAAAAGCAGTTTGTAGAGAAAGTCATCTTGATTAAATGCTCCAGTTTTACTATCTCCTGAAACTGCACCTAATCGGTAGATGTTGACTGGTATTCCTCGGTTTATAGCAGTGATGGCTAATTTTTCTGCTGCCCATTTACTCTGAGCATAACCACCAATAGGTATACCATAATTATCTAAATTATCATCTTCTGTTACCTGTAGATTACTATTATTGTTGGCTGCAAAAATACTGATTGAGGAAATTAAATGTACGGGTTTTAATTTGCTCTGGCTTGCTAGTCTTAAAATTTCCTGTGTACCTAACACATTAGCAGGTTTTAATCTGTTGTAAGGTTCTGTGTGATTTACCCTCGCTCCATTGTGATAAATTACGTCTATCTGATTAGCTAAATTTTCAAATTCCAGTTCAGATAGTCCTAGTTTTGGTTGGGCTAGGTCGCCTACTATGGGAATAATTCTTTCTAGATATGAGCTATCCCAAATTTGGTAATCTTGTAAGGTTTTGATAATTCTTTGGGTTGCGGTTTCAAAATTTTCAGCTTTGATTAAACAATAAACTGATGCTGTAGTTTTGTTTAGTAGTTCTCTTAGTAGAAATGCCCCGATAAATCCTGTCGCGCCTGTTAATAGTAATGAGGAATATGCGGAAGGTAGGGAAGATGGGGAAAGAGGAATAATTGTAGGGTCAAGGGTTGTTTCTTTTTCCCAATCTATTTCTAATTTTGGTTGTTGACAATTCTGTAGAAATTCGATGATTTCTTCTTTGCGTTCCTGTAATTGTGCTTTTAAGTTCGGGGTTAAAACTCTTTTGGGAGCGTTACATCTTAATTTAGGTGTGCTATCAGTGTCTTCTAGCCATATACGAATATCTAAATGTTGTAATTCTGAGAGTAATGATTGAATTGAAGATACCCCTCCCCAACCCTCCCCTTGTAAAAGGGAGGGAGTTTTAATATTCGCTAGGATAAATGATGGTTGAGTGTTGGGTGTTAAATAGATTTCTTCACAACCATAGAGGCGTTTACTGAGTATTTTTTGGCTATGACAATAGGCGATGAGTTTGTTAGATTCAATTATGGCTGGAGATTCTGCGGTATATATAATTGAGGTGATGAATGTCAGCCACGGTTCTTGTCCCATCGCATAGACGTATACTTGCTGGGGATGGAGTTGTTGCACTAGTGCGATCGCTCTGCTACTATCAGAACCATCTAATCGTCTGGTTTGGGCTATCTTTCGCGGTACTTGATTGGTTAATAATGAGCCATAAGCCCATGTATAAGGCGCACCCTCGCATTCCATGCCAATAAATAGTACGTCTATATCCCCAAAAATTTGCTGTAGGTGGCTGTACAATTTGGGGTCAATATTATTAGAATCGGCTGCACATAAGATTGAACGTCCTTTAAGATTTACTAAATATGCTGCTTTCGCACCTATATTTAAATCTCCATGTTCTCCTAAAAATGGCAATGCGGTAATATATCCGTTAGTTAGATTAATTACTTCTAACTCGTCAATTTCTCGGATATCTGCAAAACCAATTTGTTGCAGCATCAATTTTAGGGAAGGGTCTATTAATATTCCCTTATTGCTTTTAGGAACGACCACTGTTTTAATTTTGTGGCGTAACTGCAACAGTGTTTCTAACATTACATGGTCTTGGTGATTGTGGGTAAGAATAACGTAGTCAATCACCGGGGGTAAATTCTCGTATGTATAGCGATTTATCCCCGAATCATGGGGATAGCTAATGATGGGGTCACAGAGAATACTGACTGATTCGGTTTGAATAAGAACGCAAGCATGACCAAAGTAGCGAACTCGTACAGCTTCCCCGGTGTAGTCTGGTTCTGGGTTTGGGGGTGTGGTGGTGAAAAAGTCTGCAAATAGCGATTCTTGCTGGGGTTGAATTTGCAGGGTTTCGCGAATGTCGTTGTAGGGGTGGGGAGTATGACGCATTTGGCAGAGTTGGTCAAGACGGCGATCGCTAAATGCCATTTTTAGATGTATACTCTGGTCATCTTCTAAACGCGGTGTACTCAAAACAAAAGCGCGTTTATCCCCGTCACCCATGTACATATTCACCGATTGATTGGCAGGATTATAATATGGACTGCGATATAGTAGCCCTTCAATGAAGCGAATTGAGGGGTGATTGTTACTATCCTGTACCAGTTCTACGTAACCTCGTAGTGGGGTTGGAATTTTAGCATACAAAGGCTCTAATGAATAACCATGAGTATGTGCAGCCAAGAGGTGTTCTAAATCTTCAATTGCTTGCGCCAGTTCTAGCATTTGCGCTTGCTGCTTTTGCGTTGTCTCCAGTAATACCCGAATATCCTCAACTTGACTGGGATTATGGTTGATGAAGGGGCTACCAGTCATCGCCGGATTTTTCAAAGCATCATGATGTAACTGTGGCGCAGCAATGAATGATTGCATAATTGGTATGTGAGAATTAGCAATATACATTGCGGCTGTGGCGGGAGAAATTAGGTATGACCAGGCGTACCACTGATTGAATAGTGGTTCAATGATGACATTTGGTTTGAGATATAGCGGTTGGTTCATGGTTAATTTCGGCGTTGCTGAGTGGAAATATGAATTTTGATCACGCAGAGGCGCAGAGTCGCAGAGAGTAAGAGTTGAGAAGAGTTGATTTTTGCATTTCATATTCAAATTCAGCTAGGCCTAAATTTCAAACTCCTCTCGTTCATCATCGGGGGTATCAGATATTACTGGAATTTGTGCGGTGAGTTGTCGTTGTAAAATTCGTTCCGCCATCCCTGCTACTGTCGGTGCATCAAACAAATCCATAACAGTCAGTTCGACTTGAAACACTTGCAAAGCTTGGGCGATTAATTGAGTAGCGATGAGAGAATGTCCCCCCAATTCAAAAAAGTCATCGTGAACACTCACCTTTTCTAACTTGAGTATCTGGGCGTAAATATCGGCTAATTGCGCTTCGATTTCTGTACGGGGGGCGATAAATTCAGCGTTTGCTAGGACTTGTTCGGGTGCGGGGAGTGCGTGGGTGTCTACTTTACCGTTGGGTGTCAGGGGTAAATTTTCTAGTAAAACAAACGCCGCCGGTACAAGATATTCGGGTAACTTCTCTCGCATGAAAGCGCGGAGGGATTGGGGACTGGGTAAATTCTCCCTCCCCTGCTCCCTTCCTTCCTCATTGGGAATAACATAAGCGACTAAACGCTTCTGGTCTGGTTGGTCTTCTCGGACAATTATAACTCCCGCAAGCACCCCAGGATGTTGACACAATACTGTTTCCACTTCTTGCGGTTCAATCCGAAAACCGCGAATTTTGACTTGGTTATCAACCCTTCCTAAAAGTCTGATGCGACCATCAGGTAAGTAACAAGCTAAGTCACCAGTTTTATAGAGTCTGGAATCACTGTTGACTGAGGACATTTCTTTTCCCAGTCCCCAATCACTAATAAATCTTTGGGCTGTTAAATCTGGACGATTCAAATAGCCTCTTGCTAAACCTATACCACCAATGTAGAGTTCACCAATTACGCCGATGGGGACGGGTTGTAAATAATTATCTAATACATATAGTTGTTTGTTGGCACTGGGGCGAATGCTAGGAAGTAGAGGATGACCGTTTCCACAAAGTACCATGCTGGCGTTGACTGTAACTTCGGTTGGGCCATAGGCGTTGATAAAACGTCTTCCTTCTGACCATTTGGCGATTAATTCAGGTGATGGTGCTTCACCTCCTACTAGTACCATCCGCAAATGAGGTAAATCTGCTGAGGGTAGTAGGGACAGGGCTGAGGGGGTGATAGTTATATGAGTAACTGCGTTGTCTCGTAGCAGTTGGAGTAAGGTTTCTCCAGGTAGTAAAGATTCTGGTTTGGCTAGACAGAGTTTAGCACCGCTCCCCAAAGCCATGATGATTTCGGGGATGGAAGCATCAAAGCTGAGGGAGAAAAATTGCAGTACACAATCACCGGGATGGACATCACAGACTTCAATTTTGTGTTGTGTGAGGTTAGTTAAGCCGATGTGGGGAATTAACACTCCTTTTGGTTTACCAGTAGAACCAGAGGTGTAAATTAAATAAGCTAAGTTCTCTGGTGTAGCTTCACTTTCTGGGTTTTCTATACTGCATTGAGAAATTGTTTCCCAGTCTGTATCTAAATAGATTATTTCGTAGCTTGGGGACTGGGTAAATTTTTGCTCCTCTGCTTCCCTGGAACTTGTTTCTGTTAGTAAAATCGGTACTTGGGAATCAGCCAACATATACCCCAGGCGTTCTGGGGGATAATTGGGGTCGAGGGGGAGATATGCACCACCAGCTTTGAGGATACCAAGTAAAGCGATGATCATTAATGGGGAACGCTCTACACATAATCCCACAATTACCTCTGGTTTCACCCCTTTTTGTTTGAGGTAATGAGCAACTTGATTACTTTTTTGATTGAGTTCTTTATAAGTAAGAGACTGATTTTCAAAGATAATTGCTACTGCATCGGGTGTTTTTTCTACCTGCGCTGCAAATAAGTCTTGAAAGGTTAAATGGCTAGGAAATTCTACTTGGGTTTGATTCCAATCAATGAGAATGGTTTGCTTTTCTTTGTCTGTCAGTAATGGTAATTCGGAAATCCGTTTTTGTGGATTTTCAAAAATTGCTGTTAATAGCGTCTGAAAATGCCCTACCATCCGTTTAATTGTCTCTGGTGCAAACAAATCACGGTTATATTCAAATGCACCTACAAAACCTGTTGATGTCTCGTACATATCCAAACTTAAATCTAGTTTGGCACTTGCTTCTGTCCGATTTAGAGGTGTGAGAGTTAACCCTGGTAATTCTAATTTTTCTGTAGGGGCATTTTCTAACCGGAATTTCACCTGAAATAGCGGATTAAAACTTAAATCTCTTTCTGGTTGTAGAACTTCTACTAATTTCTCAAAAGGTATATCCTGATGATCATAAGCTTGCCAAGTGGTGGTTCTTAGCTGCTGTAATAATTCCTGAAAACTAGGATTATCTGCTAAATTTGTCCGCAATACTAATGTGTTGATAAAAAATCCAATTAAAGCTTCAATTTCTCGGCGATGGCGATTAGCTACGGGAGTACCAACGAGTATATCTGTTTGTCCGGTGTAGCGGTGCAGGAGAATTTTATAAGCTGTGAGGAGGGTAACGAAGGGGGTGACACCTGCATTTTTTGCCAGTTTGATAATGTCTTGACTTAACTGAGGAGAGAGAGAAAAAGATTCAATTGCACCCCGAAATGTCTGTACTCTTCCACGGGGGTAGTCGGTGGGTAATTGTAATACTGGGAGAATACCGCCTAACTGTTGTCGCCAATAGTCTAGTTGAGTTTCTAAAACTTCTCCTTGTAACCATTGTCTCTGCCAAACTGCAAAATCAACATACTGAATTGCTAACTCTGGTAAAGGTGATGGTTGATTGGCACTAAAAGCAGTATAAAGGGTTGCGAACTCCTTAACTAAAATTTCCATTGACCAACCATCAGAAACGATGTGGTGCATGGTAAATAAAACTACGTTTTCATCTTTAGCTAGTTGGAGAATTTTCACCCGCAAAAGTACATCCGTGGCTAAATCAAAAGGTGTTTGTGCTTCTTTTAAAGCCAGGTGACGGACTTCTTCATCTTGTTCGAGGAGATTAAAGGCTTGTAAATCAATCACAGCCAGGGGAAGGGTGACACTCGGCTGAATATCTAAAACAGGATTTCCATCTACAGTTTTGAAGTTTGTGCGTAGTAGCTCATGACGTTGGATAATGGTATTTAGCGATCGCTCTAACAATCCTACATCCAAAATCCCAGTCAATCTGACTGCTGTCGGTAAATTATAAGTATAATTATCGGGTTGTAGTTGTTCTAAAAACCACAATCTTTGTTGAGCAAAAGACAGAGGTAGGTTGCCGTTGCGTGCTGCTGGGGTAATTGCTTGTGTATAATTTGTAGATGACTTAGCTTGACGTAAAAAGTTGATAATTTCAGATTTGCGCGATCGCAATTCTACACTAAGTTCATCTGTCAGCACATCTTCCGGAATGCTACACCGCAAATTAGCATCTTCTATCCACAGTTTGGCATCCAGGCTGTAAAGGTGTGCCAGAAACTTTTCTATTGTCTTCATAGCGAAATCTCCTTACGACCTGGTTGACTAGATGGAGTAGTTTGCATTTGTTGGATACTCTGTTGCAGAATTTCAATCAGTTCTGCAAGTCCAGCAATTGTTGGTTTTTCAAAGACACTATGTAGCGGTAAATCCAATTGAAAAGCTTCCCTCAACCGCGATGTCACCCGAATTGCTGAGAGGGAATTTCCCCCCAATTCAAAGAAGTTTTCATCTACTCCCACACGTTCTAACCGCAACACATCCGCCAAAATGTTGGCAATCAGCGTTTCTGTAGAATTACGCGGTGCAATATATGCTTGATTAGCATGGCGTATAGTTTCAGGTTGAGGTAAAGCTTGACGATTGATTTTACCGTTAGGTAACAGAGGTAATTCTGATAACACCACAAACACAGATGGCAGCATATATTCTGGTAATTGAGATATCAGAAATTTCTGTAATTCACTGGTTAAATCTGGTGACTCCAGGCTAGTCGATGTCTTCACCACATAAGCCACTAAACGCTGATTATCAGATTGTTTCGAGTCTAAAATTACCACCGCTTGGTGCACATCAGGATGTTGATTCAGTACCGCTTCAATCTCCCCTAATTCAATCCTCAACCCTCTAATTTTCACCTGATTATCTAACCGCCCCAAGTATTCCAAGCTACCATCAGGTAAGTAGCGGGCAAGGTCGCCTGTTTTGTAAAGAATGTTGACTGTTTTAATTTTGAATTTTGTAGGCTTGCCTTCCCATAGGGTATTTTGAATTTTGAATTGGCTAATAAACCTTTCAGCCGTTAAATCTGGACGTTTCCAATAACCCCTTGCAACCCCTACACCACCGATGTAAATTTCACCTGGGACACCTAAAGGGACTGGTTCTAGATAATCATTTAAAAGGTAAATTTGTGTATTAGAAATCGGACGACCAATAGGTACTATATGTAAATCATTTGTAGGTTGACATTGCCAGTAGGTTACATCAATTGCGGCTTCTGTCGGCCCATATAAATTATGTAATTCTGCATTATTCAAATGCTGAAAAAATCGATTTTGAATCTCTATTGATAATGCTTCGCCGCTACAAATCACCCGCTTAACACTGCGACAACGTTCAGTTAAATTTGGTTCTGCTAAAAACACCCCCAACATTGCCGGAACAAAGTGTAACGTAGTGATTTGCTGCTGTTCAATAATTTCTAATAAATAATTTGTATCTTGATGTCCTCCTGGTTTAGCCATCACCAAACAACTACCATTTAGTAATGTCCAGAAAAATTCCCACACCGAGACATCAAAACTAAACGGGGTTTTTTGTAAAACTGCTTCTCCTATTTTTAAACCATACTGTTGCTGCATCCAATACAATCGATTACTCACACCGCGATGAGTATTAATTACTCCCTTGGGTGTTCCTGTAGAACCAGAAGTATAGATGATATAAATTGCATTGTCAGGATTAACAGATGTAGTGAGAATATTGTCAGGTTGGTGGGCTATTTCTTGCCAATCTGTATCCAAACATAAGCACAGAGTTTTACTTAAACCTTTACTAGTTGAGGCTTGGGGAGAGGTAAACCCTAGCAATTTTGCTAACAAATTTTCCTGAGTTAATACCACCGACAGTTGAGTTTCATTAATAATATATCCCAACCTAGACTCAGGATAAGCGGGATCAAGAGGAACATAACAACCCCCAGCTTTGATAATACCTAATATCCCAATCACCATTTCTAAGGAACGCTCAATATAAATCCCGACGGGTGTTTCCGCTTGTACTCCCCAGGTTTGTAAATAATGAGCTAATTGATTAGCTTTGGTGTTTAATTCTTTATAAGTAAGTTGTTGTTCTCCAAACACCACAGCAATACTATCTGGTGTCCGTTCTACCTGGGTTTCAAATTGCTGATGAATAGATTCTATGGGATAATATGCTTCTGTTTGATTCCATTTGTGGATGGTTTCATACTCCTGCTGAGTTAATAAGGGTATGTTCCCCACAGTTTGTTCTGGCTGACTCATTCCTAATAACAAATTACAGAAATGCTCTAATAATTGAGTAATGGCATTATCTGTAAATCTGTTGCGGTCATATTTTACTTTTAATGACAATTGATTTCCTACAGAAACCAACATCGTTAAGGGAAAACTTGTCCATTCTAAAGATTGAATATCAGTAATATGTAAATCTTGATTTCCTGAAATTCCCGATGTATCAACGGGATAGTTTTCAAAGACTAAAATACTGTCAAATAATGAAGTCCCTGGCGCAAGTTTACTCCATTCTTGAATCTCTAAGAGGGATGTATATTCATAGTCTAGAGCTTCTGCTTGTTGTGCTTGTAATTTTTGCAACCACTCAACTAAATTATCTGTGGGGGACACCTGCACCCGCACCGGCAAAGTATTGATAAATAATCCCACCATTGACTCTACACCAGCTAGGGTTGCGGGTCGTCCTGATGAGGTTGCACCAAATACTACATCTGTGGTGTTGCAATAGCGACTTAGTAATAAAGCAAAAGCACCCTGTAAGAGAGTATTCAGGGTTAATTGTTGCTGTTTTGCCCACTGCTGCAGAGAAGCTGTTTGATTAGGCGTAAGGCTGCGGGTTTGTTCTTGGGGTGTGAGGTTCTCGCTTTTACCCCTTCCTAACCCTCCCCTTGTCAATGGGAGAGAAGAAGTAGGTGTGGTGAATCCTTGGAGTTGCTTTTGCCAGAATGTTTTGGCGGCGATTTTATCTTGTTGTTGTAACCAGGCGATGTAGTCACCGTAGGGGCGGGAATTAGGATAGTAAGATGGGGAATTATAATAATTTTGAAATACTTCTCTTATTATTAATGCTGATGACCAACCATCGATAATTAAATGATGTTGTGTCCAGATAAGAATATATTTAGCTGCTGATAACTGAATGAGAGCTAAACGCATTAATGGAGGCTGTTTGAGGTCGAAAGATGAAGTGCGTAGTTTACCGCCGCAGGCATCGCTCTCTAAAAACTTCTCTAATTCTACTGTCTGTTCTGCCTCGGATATTGTCTGCCAATCTAACAGTTTCCAAGGAATTTCTACTTGGCGAAATACAACTTGAAAGGGTTTATCTCGCTGTTCCCAATAAAAGGCTGTGCGTAAGGCTGGATGATTAATTACAACCTGATTCCATGCTGTTTGTAAGGCGTTTATATCTAGTTTTCCTTCCAGATACAAGCAAACCTGTGGTACATATACGCCTGCTTGCGGGGTTAGCAAGGTATGAAACAGCATTCCCTGCTGCATTGGTGATAGGGGATAGATATTTTCTATATTTTGGCGTTTATCCACAGGTTGCATGATTTTTGGTTTTGATGTTGTTATTTGTTTCACGCAGAGGCGCAGAGAGTAAGAGAACTCCGCGTACCTTTGCGTTACCTCCGCGTACCTTTGCGTTTCAAAAAAACTCCTCTCATAACTCTCCCAACAACTTATCTAGTTCATCTTGGGTGAAATCCATTTGCGGGAAGTCGGAGGGAGTAAAGCCGCTAACTTGAGGAGTGAGACAATGTTGAATTAGGGACAGTAGTATTTTTTGATAGTTGTCTGCTAAGGTGACGATGGTTTGGCGATGATGCAGTTGTTTGCTGTACGTCCAATCACATCGCAGTTTTCCTCCGGTGACGATACTGTTAATTTCAATCAGAGTGTTACGCTTCCCTCTAGGACTATGGCTGTGTCCGATAGATTCACTCGCTGGGGTAAACAGCGAATTTTCCGAGAAGATTTGGTCAGATTGTCCTAAATAGTTAAATCTGACTTGTGGTAAGGGTATTGCTTTGAGAGTGTCTCGAATTGTTGGGGATGCTAAATAGCGCAATAATCCATAGCTAATTCCTCGGTTGGGAATTTGCCGTAGTTGCTCTTTGATAGCTTTGAGGGAAATCCCTAGATCGGCAGAGGGATATATATCTAATAATACTGGGAATAGGCTGGTAAACCAACCCATTGTCCGAGATAAATTAATACTTGGAAACAAATCTTCTCTACCATGTCCTTCTAGTTCTACTAGCAGACGACTTTCACCCGTCCATGTTTGGAAGGTTAAGGCTAAGGCTGTTAACAAAACATCATTGATTTGGGTGCGGTAGGCTTGGGGAACTTCTTGCAGGAGGTTTTGGGTATCTGTGACGCTGAGAAATGTAGAATAGGTGTCTACATTTGCCATTGTGTTAAAATCTGGGGCATAATCTACGGGGAGAGGTGGGATTTGTTGCCAAGTGGGAGATGTCCAATAATTGAAGGCTGGTTGTAAATCGGTACTCCAGGTATATTCTTGTAGTTTATTTGCCCACTGTTGATAGGATGTGGTTTTGGGTGGGAGTTGGATTTCCTGTCCTTGGCTAAGTTGTTGGTAGGCTAGTTGCAAATCTTCTAAAAATACCCGCCAGGAGATGCCATCAATAATTAAGTGATGGAAGATGATTAATAAGCGATGATTTTGAGTTTCACCATTGTCAAAATAGGCGACACGTAGTAATGGCGGTGTTTCTAGGTGGAAACTGGCTTGAAAGTGGGGTGTAGGGGTGTAGGGGTTTAGGGGTGTAGGGGAAAGAGGGATTTTTTCGTCATTATTCGAGATATCAACATGATAGAAGTATGAGGTTTGGTTTATTTCCTCAATTGGCAAAATCTCCTGTCGCCAACCGTCGGGGGTTGGTTGAAAGGATGATCGCAAGCCATCATGGTGTGCTAATAGTTGATCTATTGCTTGCCGTAAGTAATCAGGGTTAAGAGATTGGTGTACTTCTAAAAGAATGCCTTGATTCCAATGATGTGCATCTACTAGATTTTGCTCAAAGAACCAGTGCTGGATAGGAGTTAGAGGAACTTCCCCTATTACTGGTGTTTGCTCACTAGATAATGTGGTATCAGTGTCCACAATGGCTGCTAATTCTGCCACTGTTTGATATTGGAACATCTGCCGGGGACGCAAACCCAAGCCTTGCTGATTTGCTTTGGCTACTGCTTGAATTGCGAGAATTGAATCACCACCCAAGCTAAAGAAGTTATCGTGAATGCCAAGTGATTCTACCCCTAACACCTGAGTCCAAATATTAATTAATTGTTTTTCTATGGGTGTGCGGGGTGCAGTTGTAGTGGTGGTGACTGGCGATAAATCAGGTATGGGCAAAGCATGACGGTCTACTTTACCATTAGCTGTTAAAGGTAAAGTTTCCAGGATGACAAACACTGTCGGTAGCATATAAGCAGGAAGTTTCGCCGCTAAAAATTGCCTTAATTCTGCTACTTCAATGTGAGATTTGGGAACAACATAAGCCACTAGCCGACTATGTTCTGGGGTATCGTTGCGAACAATAGCGACAGCTTGCTTCACCTCTGGATGTTGGTTGAGTAACGCCTCAATTTCCCCCAATTCAATGCGAAAACCCCGCAATTTCACCTGATGGTCGAAACGTCCCAGATATTCAATATTACCATTTGGGAGGTAGCGGGCGCGATCGCCTGTTTTATAGAGAGTGTTGACTGTTGACTGTTTAATAAACCTCTCATCCGTCAATTCTGGACGCTTCCAGTAACTTCTGGCTAACCCTGCACCACTGAGATAAATTTCACCAGGTACACCAACGGGAACGGGTTGCAGGTTTTGGTCTAGGATATAAACTTGAGTGTTGGCAATAGGTTTACCAATTGTCGGGGCTTGTTGACTATTGCGGGGAATGAGCGCATAGGTAGAGTAGGTGGTATCTTCTGAAGGCCCGTAAAGATTGTATACTCGCTCAATTGTGGATTGTTGATAGAGTTCGTCTACCAGCGATTTCGGTAACGGTTCGCCGGCTAAATTGACCGTCTGCACTGATGCGGGAATACCATTTAAACGTAGTATTTCTCTGGCGGCGGAGGGGACTGTATTGATTAACGTTACTTGGGTGGCGGCTGGTAATTCCGGTAATTGTAGGGCATTATCGGCGAGGATAACGCAACCTCCCCAACTCAGAGGAACGAAGATTTCAAATACTGAAAGATCAAAACAAATAGAAGTGGAAGCTAAAACACCTGTTAATTCTGCTTGTGAGTAAATTTCTCGCGCCCAATACATGAGTGTAACTGGACTTTGATGAGTGATGGCGACTCCTTTGGGAATGCCTGTAGTGCCGGAGGTGTAGATGATGTAGGCTAGGTTGAGTGGGGAGTGCTGAGTGCTGTTAGCGGGGCGTTTAGCCCATGCTGTTAGCGGTAGTGCGGCGTTTAGCCGGTGCTGAGTGAGGAGTGGTGAATCTAGGGAAATTATGGGGATTTGGAGTTGGGGGAGTTTGGTTAATTGTTTTTGTTGGGTGAGTAACACCTGCATTTGAGCATCTTCAATAATAAATGCTAATCTGGTTTCGGGATAGGTGGGGTCTAGGGGAACATAAGCACCCCCAGCTTTGAGGATAGCCAATAAGCCGATTATCACATTTAGGGAACGGTCAACGCAAATCCCCACAGGCGTTTCTGGCTGAACACCTAAACTTTGCAGATGACAGGCTAATTGATTGGCTTTGGTGTTTAATTCTTGATATGTTAACCGTTCTTCACCCCAAATCACCGCTATTTGTTCGGGGGTTTGTGTTACCTGTGTCTCAAACAATTCATGTAAACACTGCTGAGTATACTGGCGTTCGGTGGCGTTCCATTGTGCAAGTTGTTGCTGTTCAGCAGTGGTTAATAAAGGTAATTCGTTAATATGCTGCTGCGGATTGAGAACTACTGCTTCTAACAATGTTTCTATATGTCCAGCTAAACGCTTAATTGTTGTGGCTGCGAATAAATCAGTATTATATTCCAACTTACAACTTAAGCCTTGAGCAGTTTCGCTCACAAACCAAGTCAAGTCAAATTTAGCTGTACCACTATCCGCCTCAATTACTTGCCATTGTACTTCCCCCATATCCAAATCTGGCAAAGGTAAATTTTGCAACACCAGCATCACTTGAAAAATCGGCGAATGACTAAGCGATCGCACTGGTTGCAGCACATCTACCAATTGTTCAAAAGGCAAATCCTGATGAGCATAAGCACCCAAAGCGATCGCCCGAACCCGTGACAATAAACCAGCAAAACTCGGATTACCACTCAAATCAGTGCGTAAAGCCAGAGTGTTAGCAAAACAACCAATCAACCCTTCCGTCTCTACACGATTGCGATTAGCTACAGGACTCCCAACCACAATATCATCATCACCACTGTAACGATATAACAGCACATTCCAGACAGCCAACAAAGTCATAAATAAAGTGCTGTGATAACGCCGACTCAACCCTTGCAAACCCTGAGTCAATTCCCTCGACAAACCAAACCCATATACAGCCCCCCGAAAAGATTGTACAGCCGGACGCGGGTAATCAGTCGGCAATTTCAACATCACCGGCGCAGACTCCAACTGTCCCCGCCAATACTGCAAATGTTCCTCCAAAACCCTCCCCTGTAACCACTCCCTCTGCCAAAAAGCAAAATCCACATACTGAATCTTCTTCTCTTCGTTATGACCTAACCCCCTAACCCCCTTCCCTACAAGGGAAGGGGGAAAAG
Source organism: Anabaena sp. CCY 9402-a (assembly GCF_963920945.1). Lineage (NCBI taxonomy): Bacteria > Bacillati > Cyanobacteriota > Cyanophyceae > Nostocales > Nostocaceae > Anabaena > Anabaena sp. CCY 9402-a. The sequence goes on along the minus strand of NZ_CAWUDL010000008.1, from coordinate 49,289 downwards.
TTAAAGCCTCTCTCCTTGCAGGGGAGAGGTTTGGAGAGGGGTTTTCCAAATCCTGTGAAAATTCAGCTTTGCGCCTCTGCGCCTCTGCGTGAGAAATTTCCCGAACCAACAACCCCACAGACCAAGCATCAGCAATAATATGATGCAAAGTCAACAACAAAACCTGATTCCCCTCCCCCAATTTTACCAAACGCACCCGCCACAACAAACCATCCAAATCAAAAGCCTGCTGCGCCTGATTACGCGCCAACTCCTTCACCTGCTGCTGTTGCTCAAACTCCGGTAATCCCTGTAAATCAATCACAGGTATCTTCACATCACAAACATCAGCAATCCTCAAAACAGGCTGTCCATCCACATTCAAGAAATGCGATCGCAAAATTTCCTGTCGCCGCACCACTTCTGTAAAACTGCGCTGCAAACTATCCAAATCAATATTCCCCCGAATTTGCACCGCTAAAGGAATATTATAAAAAGGGCTATCCGGCTCTAACTGCGCCAAAATCCAAAAGCGTTGCTGGGCAAAGGATAGAGGTAAATTACCAGTGCGAGAAATCGGCAATATGGGGCTAATTTCCTTGTGACTTTGGGCAATTACCCTTGCTAAATCCCCAATTCTCGGACTTTCAAACAAATGACGCAAAGGTAACTCTACACCAAATACCTGCCGCACTTGAGAAATTAACCGCGTCGCCAGCAGGGAATGTCCCCCCAAATCAAAGAAATTATCCTCAATACCTACCGACTTCACACCCAACACCGTCGCCCAAATACTCGCCAAAACTTCCTCTGTTGGTGTGCGCGGGGTTTCATTCACCTGTGATTGGGTATTGGGAGTAGGTAAGGCTTTGCGGTCAACTTTACCATTAGGTGTGAGGGGTAAGGCTGTTAATGTAACAAATACCCCAGGAATCATATATTTGGGGAGTTTGCTGGCGAGGAATTGCTGTAAATCATTTACCGCCAAATCTTGAGAATTGGGGACGATGTAAGCGACTAAACGCTGTTCTCCTGGTTCATCTTCTCGCACGCGTACTACTACTTGTGATACTTGGGGATGTTGTGTTATTACCGCCTCAATTTCTCCTAATTCAATGCGAAAACCGCGAATTTTGACCTGATAATCTAATCGCCCTAAGTATTCGAGTTTACCATCTCTTAGGTAGCGGACGCGATCGCCTGTTTTATATAGAGTGCTGTTAGCGGAAGCGGGGCGTTTAGCCCGTGCTGTTAGCGGTAGCGCGGCGTTTAGCCGGTGCTGAGTTCTGAGTGTTTTAATTCCCAGCCCCCAGTCCCCAGTCCCCAGTCCCCAATTAATAAATCTCTCTGCTGTCAATTCTGGGCGTTGCCAATAGCCTCTGGCGACTCCTGCACCACTAATATATAATTCTCCGGGTACGCCGATGGGAACGGGTTGTAAATGCTGGTCGAGGACGTAAAATTGGGTGTTGGCGATGGGATGACCGATGGTGACGGGTTCATCTATACTGAGTTTCTGGGCTGCTGACCAAATTGTGGTTTCTGTTGGCCCGTATAAGTTCCAGACTTCTTGGGTGCAGGATAATAGCTGTTGGGCTAGGGTGTTATCTAATGCTTCGCCGCCACAGAGAATTTTTAAGTCTTGTTTACCTTCCCAACCACTGGCTAGAAGCAACCGCCAAGTTGCGGGGGTGGCTTGCATGACGGTGATTTCATGTTGCGCGATCGCTTGTGCTAATCTCTCTCCATCCAGGGTAACTTCCCTTTCTACTAAGACTAAACAAGCACCGACAATTAAGGGTAGGAAAATCTCTAACGCCGCGATATCAAAGGCTAGGGTGGTGACGGCTAAGAGGTTATCTGCTGCTGTTAGTCCTGGTGCTTTGGACATTGCGGTTAAGAAGTTGCTTAAGCTTCTGTGCAAAATTTGCACGCCTTTGGGTGTGCCGGTTGAACCGGAGGTGTAAATTAGGTAGGCGAGTTGTTCTGAGTGAGGAGGGGTGTAGGGGTGTGGGGGTGTAGGGGTGTAGGGGTGGGAAGAAAGAAGTTGTTGACTGTTGTCTAAACAGATAATTGCTGCTGAGTGTTCTGGTAAGTTATTTAATAGGGAAGTTTGAGTTAATAAGATTGATATTTGTGAATCGTTAATTATAAACTGTAAACGCTCTTGGGGATAGCTGGGGTCGAGGGGAACGTAAGCACCGCCGGCTTTGTAGACTGCTAATAAGGAAATTACCATTTCTAGGGAGCGATCGCAGCAAATTCCTACTCTTGTTTCTGCTTGTACTCCTATGTTTTGTAAATAGGCGGCTAGTTGATTGGCTTCTTGCTCTAGTTGCTGATAAGTTAGAGATTTATTACCAAAAATAACAGCTATTTTATCTGGAGTTTTTGCTACTTGTTGACTGAATAATTCATAAACTCTTAATTCAGTAATTTCTGTATATGTATCGTTCCATTGTGTTAATAAATTTTGTTCTTCTGCTGTTAGTAATGGTAATTCATTAATAGATTGCTCTGGATTAGCAACAATAGTTGATAATAAAATTTGAAAATGTGCAACTAACCTTTCAATAGTAGCTTTTTCAAATAATTCTGTACTGTATTCCCAAGTTCCTCTTAAACCGCTTGGAGTTTCGTACATATCTAAGCTTATATCAAACCGAGATGTAGAATGTTCTGTTTCTAGAGGTTCAATTTTTAATCCAGATAAGTTTGTAGTTTGATGGGGTGTGTTATGCAGAACAAACATTACCTGGAATAATGGATTCCGACTCAGATTTCGTTCTGGTTGAAGTTGTTCTACTAAATCTTCAAAGGGTAAATCTTGATGAGATAATGCGCCTAAAACTGTTTCTTTGACTTGGTTAAGGAGTCTATAAAAACTGGGTTCACCAGATAAATTAGTGCGAAATATGAGATTATTAACAAATAGCCCGATGAGGTTAGCAATTTCTGGGCGATCGCGGCTAGTAACGGTAGAACCAACTAATATATCTTCTTGTCCACTGTAGCGATATAATAATATATTAAATGCTGTCAGCAGAGTCATGAACAGCGTAGCATTATGCTTTTGGCTCAATTGCCGCAATTGCTCAGATAATTCTGGCGACAAAGTAAAAAATAGCCGCGCACCTTTAAAACTTTGTATGGCTTTTCGTGGATAATCAGTAGGGAGAGACAATTCACGGGGGTAATTTTTCAGTTTTTCCCGCCAGTATGATAATTGATTGTTCCTAGCTTCACTCTGTAACCATTTTTGTTGCCAAGTTGCAAAATCTGCAAATTGAGTTGGTAATTTTGTTAAGGTTTGTCCTTGATAAATTGATATTAATTCCCGCACCAAAATACGAAATGACCAGTAATCTGTAATGATGTGGTGCATCACCAAAATCAAGACAAATTCAGTATTATTCAGTTGTAGTAACGCAACACGTAATAAAGGCAGTTCTGTAAGTTGAAACGGCTGTTCTGTGAGTAATTTGGCTTGCTGTATGACTTGTGATTCTTGATTTTCTGGTGATAATTCCCGCAAATCAACTAAAGGTAGATTTAGTTTGACATTTGCAGCAATATTCTGCACAGGTTCATCATTAACTACAGCAAAACTGGTTCGTAAAATCTCATGCCGCAATACAATTGAATGTAAACTTTGCTCTAGGCGCGTGACATCGAGTTTACCCGTCAAACGCAAAGCCTCAGGTAGATTATAAACCGATAATACTGGCTGTAATTTATCGAGAAACCACAATCTTTTTTGAGCAAATGAAAGGGGGAAATGTTGTTTAGTGGCTTTTTGTTGTAGTAGTTTTGCTAATAGTTCGCGTTTTTGGGATGGGGAAATATTCATAATTTACTCAAGTAAAATAATATTTTTTTGCCTCACGCAGAGGTGCAGACAGGAGAAAGGAGATATAGTTTGATTAAGAAATTATCTCCCCTCCTCTTATTCTCCACGCCTCTGCGTCTCTGCGTGAGATAAATCATCCTCCTCTAACTGCATTTGGTCGAGCAATCTTTCTACTTCTTCATCGGAAAGTTCATCTAAATTCGCAAGTAATTCTTGTGGATTAATACGTTCAATAGGTTCAATTTTAATTTCTTGTTTTGCTTCCCACTGTTGTTTAAGTAATTCAACTTGTACTGTTAAGGTAGGGTTGAGGAAAAATTCACGGATGGGTAAATCAAGTTGGAGATTTTGCCGCATTTGAGTAATTATCTGAGTGGCTGATAATGAATTACCCCCTAACTCAAAGAAGTTATTGTAAATACTTGAAACTTCTACATTGAGAATAGATTGCCATAGTTGAGCTAGTGCTATTTCTAATTCTGTAGAGGGAGGTATAATAGGCTGTTCAGATTGGTTAAATTGATATTCTGGCTGAGGTAAAGCGCGACGGTCAATTTTACCATTTTGTGTTAATGGCAGCGTTTCTAGGGGAATATAGAGGCTGGGAATCATATATTCTGGCAATCTTTGTTGGAGGAATTGCCTTAATTTTTGGGTGATTAATTCGGCTTTTGTTATCTTGGTTTGAGCAGTTTCGGGTGATAACCAACGGGTTGTCCAAAGGGGATCTATAGTACCGCCTACAAACCCATGTAAGAATATTTGCTGCTCATGTAAAATGAAATTTTCGCGGATAGCATCAAATTCTAAATCACCTATGGGACATAAACCTAAATTTTGATTGGGTGCGGTTTCCATTAATAATTGACCAATATAACCCGCTTCTAATAAACAGAAGTCCCTAGATTTATCACCATAAACTGGTGAAATTGCTTGTAAGTCACCAATTAAAAATATGGCAAATGCTGCTTGTGTAAAAATTTCTTGGTTGATGCCATAGATACTACTATCAATGTTTGCTTCATCGCTTAAATGGATAAGTTGATGTTTTTGGGGATGATAGTAGTAAAAACCAGTCGCTAAATTTTCAACTCTATGAGGTTTTATATAGATATATGTTTGGACTGGATATAAACTACCAGCCGAAGCATAGCGATATTTTGGTAATGGGGAATTTTCTAAATGTTGGATTTGCAAACACTCCAAAAATTCACTTAAAGTATTTATGGGGAAAGTTTCCTCTAAAAACTGACGATAACTTTGTCGTCTCAGGTTAACTTGAGGAGATTCTAACCCAGGTAAAGCCACTGAACGCACGCCAGCATCAAACTTTCTTACGCCCTTTTGTTGCAGTTTGAAATCCAGTTGTGAGGAAGAATTAAAGGTGTTTTGGCTGGAAATTACCTCTGGTTGTAATACCAGATAAGCGACTAACTGCTGTTGAGATGGTGCCGTTCCCGCAATTGTCACAACAGCTTGGGTAATAGCTGGATGTTGTTGTAAAGCTGCTTCAATTTCCCCTAACTCAATCCGATAGCCATTAACTTTAACTTGAAAATCTTCTCTTCCTAAAAATTCTATTGTTCCATCAGGTAAGTAGCGTCCTAAGTCGCCAGTTTTATATAGGGGTGTAGGGGTATGGGGGTGTAGGGGTGTAGGGGGGAAATTCTCTCCCAGTCCCCAGTCCCTAATAAATATTTCAGTTGTTAATTCTGGATTTTGCCAATATCCTTTAGCGACTCCTAAACCACCGATGTAGATTTCACCTATAGCCCAGGTGGGACAAGGTTCTAGGGAGTGGTTGAGGACGTAAACCTGCTGATTAGTCAATGAATAACCGTAGGGAATACTTTTCCAATTGGGGTCGATTTCGCCTATGGGATAGAAAATTGACCAGATAGAAGCTTCTGTTGCACCACCTAAGCTAATAATTTGCGGATGATTAAACTGGCTGCGAATGCGTGGGGGTAATGTGAGAGGAATCCAGTCACCACTGAGTAAAATTAGGCGGAGTGTCTGGTTTTGGGTGGGTGAGGTGTCAAGTAAAAGCTGCATCAAGGCGGGAACTGAGTTCCATATTGTTACCTGATGTTGGTTAATTAACTGCATCCAGTGGGTGGGATCGTTACCGCTATCAGGGATGACGATTGTTCCCCCAGCCGCTAAAGTGCCAAAGATGTCATACACTGATAAATCAAAACTCAGGGATGACACCGCTAAAACTCGGTCATTGGCTGTTACACCAAAGCGTTGATTAATGTCTAAGATTGTGTTGACTGCGCCTTGATGATCAATCATCACACCTTTAGGTGTTCCCGTTGAGCCAGAGGTGTAAATTACATAGGCTAAATCTGTGGAAAGACCTAACCCCCCAGCCCCCTTCCCTTGTAGGGAAGGGGGAGAGGTTAAAGCCTCTGGACTTGTAGGAGAGAGGTTTGGAGAGAGGTCAACACATATCCGAGTTAGATGATCAGCCCATTCTAAAGTTGTATCTAACCAGGATTGGGTGAGTATAATTTGTGCTTGGGTTTCTTGCAACAGGTGCAGACGACGCTGGGCTGGTAATTGGGGGTCAATGGGTACGTAGGCAGCACCAGCAGTTAGAATTGCTAAGGCTGCTACTATTTGTTCCCAACCTTTATCCATGACAATTGCTACTAATTGGTTGGGAATTACACTTAATTGTTGTAAATGTTCGGCAAGATGACAGACGCGATCGCAAACCTGTTGATAGGTTAAAGTGTTTTCTGTAGTTACGATTGCCGGCTGGTTAGGTTGTTTTGCTACTTGCTCGAAAAATAGGGTTTGGAGGCAGGGAGAAAGAGGCAGGGGGCAGGGGGCAGGGGGCAGGGGGATGTTATTGGTATCGGGTTCTACTAACTGGTTAAGGAAATTACAGTAGGTGTGGAACATCTCATCTAACATTCCGGCGGGGAAAAGTTCATCAATTGTGTCCCAATTAAATACTAATGCGCCGGCAACTTCTCCTACTTGATGGTCAAAATACACTTGGGAAGTTTGGCTGAGGCTGTATATTAAGTTACCCTGCCAACTACGTTTATCTTCTGCTTGTTGATGATCTTGGGTGAGGGTGCTGGTAAAAACTACAGGCATCAGGGCTTCTGTCACCCGTTGTTGCTGACGCGCTAGTTGACGCAGTACCTCTACACCACTGTAATAACGATGGTCTAAATCATCCCACAGTTGGGTTTGGATGCGGTGAGCTAGTTCGAGGAAGTTATTACAACCTGCACTGGCAATTTCTAGAAGTAGAGAGGCGGTGAAGTCTCCGACAATTTGATTAACTTCGGGATGTAGGGGTAGACGGTTAAATAAGGTCAGATTTAGGGTGAAATCGGGTTTTTTGCTCCACCGGGAGAGAATTTTGGCAAAAGCAGCCAAAAGTATGCCTGATGGCGTAATTCCCGCTTCGCTGGCTTGCTGTTTGAGTTTTTGCCATTGGGTTGGGGATAAAGTCCCACTGCGACGGGTGAAATGCGGTTCTGTAATTTTGCTGAGTGGTTTTGTTAAAGGTAATTCTGGTGCAGGGGGTAGGGTGGTAAGGCGATTTTGCCAGTAGGCTTGAGAACGGTGATAAATTGCTGAGTCTTGTAATGTTTTTTCTGTGAGGACGTAATCTCGGAAAGTTAAGTTAATGGGTGGTAACTCGACATCTGGATTTTCCAGAATTTGGACTAATTCTCTACCTAATAAGCGAAAACTCCAAGCATCACCAATTAAAACATCAAAGCTGATGCAGAAGCGGATTTTGTTGTCATCTAATAAAATTGCTTGAATTTCAAATAAGGGGTAGGTGTCAGTGGGGCGAATTTGATGGGAAAGGTGTTGGCGGATATCCTGGAGTGCAGAATCTACCCCACGCAAATCTGTCACCGCAATTTTGAAATCCGGTACTTCTGCTAAAACTCTTTGCTGTCCATCAGCTTGGACAATCACCCGCAGCATATCATGACGCTCAATCAATCGCTGCATTGCCATTTCTACCTGTGCAACAGTTAACCCTACCGTCTCAATTTCTTGATAACCGTGAGTAGCAATGTTACCCAACTCAAAAGCGGCGTTACGTCCGATGAGGTAAGCTTGCTGAATATCTGTCAAGAGAAAAGGTTGATAGCGTTCCTGCGGTTGGGTTTGGATTTTGGGTAGTCCGAAACCTAACCCCCTAGCCCCCTTCCCTACATTCGCGCAGCGTGTCGAAGACAGGGAAGGGGGGAATGTCAAAGCCTCTCTCCTTCTAGGATAGAGGTCAATCTGTGCGGCTAAACTGGCAATGCTGGGAAACTGAAATAAATACTTTAGGGGTAATTCTACCTGTAAGGATTCGTTGATTCTCGTTACTAACTGCATCCCCAGTAATGAATGTCCACCTAATGTAAAAAAGTTATCATAAATCCCGATTTGCTCAACTAAAAGTATTTCTCGCCAAATCACCTCTAAAGCTTGCTCTGTAACTGTGCGAGGTGCGACATAACCAATTCCTAATTCCGAAGATAAATTTTCAACTGCGGGTAACGCCTTACGGTCAATCTTACCATTGAGATTACGTGGCAGTGTATCCAAAGTCATGAAATGGGCAGGAATCATGTATCCTGGCAATTTAGATGCTAAATATTGCCGTAAATCTGGAATATTGATACTTTTAGCAGCAATATAAGCAACTAATCTTTTATCACCTGATGCTGCTTCACTAGCAATTACTACAGATTCTTGAATTTCTGGATACTGACTGAGTAAAGCGTCAATCTCGCCTAATTCAATGCGATAACCCCGGATTTTTACTTGATTATCTAATCTACCCAAGTATTCAAGATTGCCATCAGAAAGATAACGAACGCGATCGCCTGTTTTGTAGAGGGTAGATTCTCGCACAGACGCAGTTCGCTGAAAGCGTTCCCGAAGGGTGGCGCAGAGAGGAGGGGTTTTAAATCTTTCTGCTGTCAATTCTGGACGTTGCCAATATCCTCGTGCGACTCCAGCACCTGCAATGTATATTTCTCCAGGTACACCAATGGGTAATGGTTGTAAATGTTTGTCTAAAATGTAAACTTGAGTATTGGCGATCGCACGACCAATAGGAGGAGTAGGACTATTTGGGGTAATATCTTTCAGTTCTATGTAAGTAGAATAAGTAGTATCTTCCGAAGGGCCATAAAGGTTGAAGATGTGCTGAACATGGGGGAGTTGTTGAAGTTGCTGTACTAATTTCCATGTCAGAGGTTCACCCGCTAAATTAACTGTGTTAACAGAATTAGGAATAACATTAAAGTTGAGAAGTTGAGTTACTGCACTTGGTACAGTATTAATTAACGTCACCTGATTTTTAGCTGGTAAATTCGGCAATTCCAGAGCATTTTCTGCCAAAATTACCTTACCCCCCCAACAGAGAGGGACAAAAATCTCAAACACCGATAAATCAAAACAGATAGAAGTAGCCGCCAACACCCCAGAAATCGCATCATCACGAAAAACCTCACGCGCCCAGTACAATAAACAAACTGGACTGCGATGCTCAATCATCACCCCTTTAGGCTTACCAGTAGAACCAGAAGTATAAATCAAATAAGCCAAATTCCCCGGTGTAACATCCGTAACAGGATTAGTAACAGGATATTCCCCAATACTCTCCCAATCACCATCTAAACAAACAACCCTCCCAAACTCCTCTCTGCGTCTCCGCGTCTCTGCGTGAGCCAAAAAAACCTTAACTTCAGCATCATCCAAAATATACTGTAATCGAGCTTCAGGATAGGCCGGATCTAGAGGAACATAAAAACCCCCAGCCTTGAGAATAGCTAACATCCCAATTACCATTTCCGGGGAACGTTCCAGACAAATTCCCACAGGCGTTTCTGGCTTAACTCCCAAACTTTGTAAATAATGAGCCAGTTGATTAACTTTAATATTAAGCTCTCGATAAGTAAAAACTTCCTCACCAAAAATCAAAGCAATTTCATCAGGAGTTCTTTCAACCTGCGCTGCAAATAATTCATGAATACACTCATGGCTAGGATATTCCCGTGAAGTCGTATTCCAGTTAATTAATAATTCTTCTTCCTTCGTAGTTAATAAAGATAAATCTGAAATTTTCGTATCAATATTTGTAACTATACTTTCTAAAATAATCTGCCAATGCTCTGCCATTTGAGCAATAGTAGCAGCATCGAATAATTCCGAACTATATTCAAATTGTCCTTTAATTCCCTGGGGAGTATCTTGTAAATTCAGACGTAATTCATATTTTGCCGTATCTTCCTGAATCTGTAACCTTTCTAAAGTCAATCCTGCTAGTTGAGGTGATTGGACTGTTGCCAGTTGTAAATCAAATTTCACCTGAAATAAAGGCATCATTTGATTAAGATGCCGTTCGGGATTCAGCATTTCCACCAATTTTTCAAAAGGTAAATGTTGATGAGCGAAAGCACCAAGCGTCACCTCACGTACTCGTTTTAATAATTCCGCTACTGTGGGATTTTCGCCTAAATTTGTACGCAATACTACAGTGTTGACCAATAAACCGATGAGATTTTCTGTTTCCTGGCGATCGCGGTTAACAATATCTGTACCAATTAATAAATCTTCTTCTCCTGTGTAGCGATATAGTAATACTTGAAAACTCGCCAGCAGTAGCATAAATAAGGTGACACCCTGCTTGGCTGCCAAAGTTTTCACCGCTTGGGATAAAGAGGGAGAAAGCGCAAACGCATACTGTGAACCAGAGTATGTAGATACATCTTTACGCAGAGTAGGTAATTGTAAAATAGGCAACTCACCGCCTAATTCTTGTTGCCAATAATTAATTTGTTCTTCTAGAAATGAGCCTTGTAATTGTTGTCTTTGCCACAATGCCCAATCAGCATATTGAATGGGTAATTCTGGTAATGGTGCAGATTCTCCACCCACGTCAGCAGAATATAATATAGAAAGTTCTTTAAGGAAGACACCTACTGACCAACGATCAGAAATAATATGATGGGTTGTGATTAATAATATATGTTCGTTTTCATCTAACCGGAAGAGGCTAGTTTTGAATAAAGGCTGAGTTAAATTAAATGGTGTTTGTGCGGCTGTTAATGCTATTTTTTCGATTTCTTCGGTTGTGTCTATAATTGGTAATGAGATGGGTTGCCAAGGTTCGATAATTTGAATTGGATGATTTTCGGAATTGGTTGTGAAATATGTTCTTAAGGTTTCGTGTCTTTTTCTGAGTTCGTTGATAGCTGATTCTAATGCGGATAGTTGTAAATTTCCGTGCATTTTTAGGATGCAGGGAACGTTATAAACGTAGCTATCTGGTTCTAGTTGTTGGATGAACCAGAGGCGTTGTTGAGCAAAAGATAGGGGTATGTTTTCTGTTTGGGTTCGTGGGGGAATGGTGGAGGATTGAGGGAGGGTTAATCCTTTTTCTTTGAGGCGGCGTTCAAATAAGGCTTTTTGTTCTGGGGTTAGGGTTGAGAGGATTTGTGAGTAGTTAGACATTTTTTTAGGTTCGCGCAAAGGCGCAAAGGCGCAAAGGAAGAAGAACGCAAAAATTATTTTTGATTTTTGATTTTTGAATTGTTTAAGAGGGGGTGTTGAGTTGTTGAAGGATTTGTTCTGGGGTGAGGGTTTGGATTTCTGTGAGTAGGGCTGTGATTTGTTCTAGGTTTTGGTTTTGGGTGGTGATGATTGTGGCGATTGCGGCGATGGTGGGTGCTTCGTAGAGGAGGTTTCGCATTGAGAGTTCGACACCAAAGCGATCGCGTAATCGAGAAATGGCTTGAATGGCTAGTAAGGAGTGTCCGCCTAAGTCGAAGAAGCTATCGTTAATCCCAATGGGGGAAATTCCTAATAAGTCTTGCCAAATTTGGGCGATCGCTGTTTCAATTTCGTTACGGGGTTCAACATATTCATTTGTGAGTTGGGGACGGGTGTGGGTGCGATAGGTTTCTGTGTTGGTTTTGGTTGGGGTGTTTGTTACCAACTGTTCTAAGCGTTTGTGTAAGTCGGCTTTTGTAACTACAACTGATTCTGGCAAACCCAATTTGATAATGTGTTGGGTTGCTTGCCATACTTCTGCCGGAGTGAGTGCTAATGTTGCTAAATTAGCGGCGAAACTATGATTAATTTCTGTTTCTAAGTCACTTCGACAAGCATCCCAGTTAATGCTAATCCAGGGAAATTTGCTATTTTGATTTTGTTGGACAGCAAGCATATCAATTACTGCATTCGCCGCAGCGTACACAGCTAAACCTAACCCACCTAAAACCGTAGACAGGGAAGATTGCAATACGCAAAAATCTAGGGTGCGATCGCGCAAAACTTCAGCTAAAACAGATAAACCCTGGATTTTGGTACGGTAGTTATATTCCCAGTGTTGTAGAGTTAATTGGGGTAAAAATGCCATTGAATGCTCATTACTCATCGGTGTGGAGTAAAATACCCCATTTATTTGTCCTAATTTTGTCTCGGCTTGAGCTATAGCATTTTCTAATTCTGGTTGCTGGGTAATATCTATATTGAGTGATAAGTAATCAATACCAGCATTATCTAAACTTTGTTTGAGAGTTGCGGGAATGATATCGCTAAGTACCACTAACCGCGCTGACATTTTTATCAAAAATTCAGCAAATACTGTTCCTAAACCCGTTTTCAAGTCTCCCAAAATTACATAAATTCCTCCTTTTCGTACAGATATTTTGGATTGTGCATCATCTATTAATAATGTTTTAAAAGTTTGATGCCAGCGATAATTACCCCGATAAGCAACTTGCTGTGTCCAGATCCCCGACTTCTTTGGGATCTGATGACTACTATTTAAACACTCTGTAATTAATTGTTGGGCAATTTGTTCATTTGTTTTAACTGCGGTGGATAATGAAATATCAACACAACGACAAGTTAATTGTGAGATTTCTTGAGAAATTACCTTACCTATACCCCAAATTGTCGCTTTCATTGAGTGAAAATTTTCATTTCCTAACACCAATTGCCCATCATTTGTTACCAATGTTAATGTTATTTCTTGCTCAATTGACTGGGAATAAATGGCTTGTGCTAGATATAACAAACTGAGGGGTTGCTGTTGTGAATCAGTTAAATCCCATAAATATAAAATATGATGAGGAATTAGCTCTCGCAGTTCTAAATCTGACCACAACTCGACAAAATTCTGTGCGTTTTGGGGATTAACTGTAAAAGTACGATATGCGGGTTGGTCGTATTCTTCACCTTGCCTCACAATAATTACATGATGTCCAGCCCCTTGCAGTGTATTAATTATTTCTTGACTAACGCCGTAGTTATCCGTAAATAACAGCCAACACAAGCTTTTTTCAGCTATGTCTACTTGGGAATGAGGTAAACTACGTTCCCAAGTAGACAGATAAAATTGGGGACTGGGGACTGGAAACTGGGGATTGGGGATTGGGAATTGGGTATCCACTGCTTTCAAATCAATCCAGTAACGCTGGCGTTGAAAAGGATAGGTGGGTAGTGGTAGACGTTGAAGTTGTTCGTGTATGTAGAAATTTTCCCAATCAATTGATATACCTACTAACCACAATTGCCCCAAGGTTTGCAGTAAAAATGCTACATCTGATTGTGTATCTTGGGGATGGTGTAAGGAAGATAAAATTGTGTGGGTGTTGGTTTGTTGTTTGGCTAAGGTAGAAAGTGTCCGTCCTGCTCCTACTTCTAGTAAAATCTGCTGAGGTTCTGTCAACAGTTCTTTGATTCCTGTGGCAAATTGTACAGGTTGACGCGCATGATTTGCCCAGTAGTGCGGATCAGTTGCTTGTTCTGGGGTGATCCAAGTCCCTGTAACGTTAGAAATAAAGGGAATTTTGGGTGTTTGCAGTTCGATTTGCTGGAAAGCGGCGATAAATGGAGTAATCATGGACTCCATTAAGGGTGAATGGAAAGCGTGGGATGTCTGCAATCTACGGGTGGAAATTCCCTGTTGATTTAAGTTTGTTTCTAATTGGGCGATTTCCGCTTCAGTACCAGATACTACACATAATTCTGGTGCATTGTAGGCAGCTATCACTAGATTATCTGTCAACAGAGGTTGTAGTTTAGCTGTTGACATTCCTACAGAAAGCATTGCGCCAGTTGGACATTGCTGCATTAAACGACCACGCAAGGCAACTAATTTTAAAGCATCGGGGAGGGAAAAGACACCGGCTAAAGTTGCTGCTACGTATTCGCCGATACTATGACCAATCATGGCTTGTGGTTGAATACCCCAAGATATCCATAATTTTGCTAAGGCATATTCGATTATAAATAATGCTGGTTGTGCTATGGATGTTTGGTTGATTTGTTCAGACTCTTGTTGATAAATTTGCGATACTCCTGGGGAGTCACTTCGTGAACGCAAATCTAACCCCAAATCATGCTGTAATAATTCACAGCAATGATCTATTTGCTCTCGAAATATAGCTTCTGTATCATATAATTCTTTACCCATGTTGAGGTACTGACTACCTTGTCCGGGAAACATGAAGGCGATACTTGGGCTTTTTTCGGAGTTTGTATGAGTGTATTTAGTTTCTCTCTCTAAAATTTGTGCTGCTTCTTGTGTAGTTTGACACAACACCATCCGACGATATGCGAAATGTTGTCGTCCTATATGGAGGGTATAAGCAATATCTGCAAGGTTTAATTGTGGATGCTGTTGTAAATGTGTAGCCAGATTAATTGTTGCTTGCTCAAGTGCTTTTTCACTTTTAGCTGAAAGTACCAACACTTGATAATCTCTCCCCTGCTCCCCTGCTCCCCTGCTCCCCTGCTCAAAAACAGGTGCTTCTTCTAAAATTACATGAGCATTTGTCCCCCCAATACCAAAGGAACTGACACCAGCACGGCGGGGGTTTTTATCGGTTTTCCAGTCAACTAAATTGGTGTTGACATAAAAGGGTGTTTGGGAAAAATCTATTTGAGGATTTGGTTGTTGAAAATGTAAATTGGGGGGAATTTGTTGATGTTTGAGTGCTAAAACTGTTTTAATTAAACTCGCAATTCCCGCAGCTGCATCTAAGTGTCCGATGTTGGTTTTTACGGATGATATGGCACAAAATCCAGTTTTATCTGTTCCGGCGTGGAAGGCTTGAGTTAAGGCGGCTATTTCAATGGGGTCGCCTAATGCTGTCCCTGTTCCGTGGGTTTCAATATAACTAATCTCTGTTGGTTCTACTTCAGCTAATGCTTGTGCGGCGCGAATTACTGCTGCTTGGGTATCAATTCTCGGTGCTGTGTAGCTAACTTTTAAACCGCCATCGTTGTTAATGGCTGAACCTTTAATTACAGCATGAATATAATCTCTATCTTCAATAGCTTCTTGCAATCTTTTGAGGACAACGATACCTAAACCACTACCTGCAATTGTTCCTTGAGCGTTAGCATCAAAGGCGCGACAATGGCCATCAGGTGAATAAATTCCGCCTTCTTGGTATAAGTAACCTGTGGCTTTTGCTAAGGATACACCGCCGGCTAGGGCTATGTCGCATTCTCCACTTAATAAACTCTGACAAGCTACATGAACTGCTACTAAAGATGTGGAACAAGCTGTTTGAATATCTAAACTTGGTCCTCGTAAATTTAATTTATAAGAAACTCTGGTGGTGAGAAAGTCTTTATCGTTGGATAAAAATAATTGATAGCGGCTAACTTGATTTTGAATTTGTGGATTAGTGACTAAGTTTAATAAATAGTTATTCATGGCTGCACCGGCATAAACTCCTATTGCTCCGGTGTAGTTTTCTGGGTTATATCCTGCATCTTCTAAGGCTGTCCAAGCACATTCTAAAAATAGTCTGTGCTGGGGGTCGAGAATTTCTGCTTCTCTGGGATTGAAGCCAAAAAATTCTGCGTCAAAGTATTCTATGTTGTCTATTATGGCTTGTCTTTTGACGTAATTTGGATGTTTTAATTGTGCGGGGTCTACGCCGTTTTTTTGGATTTGTTCATCGGTTAAGTTGGTGACGGATTCGATTCCGTTGCGGAGGTTTTGCCAATATTCTTCTAGGTTATTAGCACCAGGGAATTTCCCGGTTATGCCGATTATTGCTATTTCTAATTCTGTGGGGTTGTTCATATAGTTTTTTTGAATATTTTTTTAACGCAGAGGGGCGCGGAGGTAAACGCGGAGGGGCGCGGAGAGTTTTTTTTGAGGGTATGGGAGGGTGAGATTTTAATTTTAAGTCTCTAAAGTTCAGTATGTATTTCTTAATTTTGAATTTTGTAGCTTTAGCTTCCCGTAGGGTATTTTGAATTTTGAATTTGCGTAAGTCTGGTTTGTCTTTGTTGGAGGAGTCTTTGTTTTCCGGTTTGTTGTTGGGATATTCTGTTTTCTATTTGTTTATCTGGTGTGGGGGTGTTTTGAGTTAGGTATTTTGCTAGGGAGTTGATTGTGGGATAACGGAATAGGTCTACTAGGGAAATGTTTTGATTGAGTTTTAGGTTTAGTTGTCCTTGCATTCTGACTATTAATAATGAATGTCCTCCTAACTCGAAGAAGTTATCATGTATGTTGATGTTTTCTCTGCCTAATAATTGTTGCCAAATATCGGCTAGGGTTTGCTCTATTTGCGTTTGTGGTGATGTGAAATTATTAGTGGTTATTGAAAATAAATTGTTGGGTTTTGGTAATGCTTTGCGGTCTATTTTACCGTTGGGTGTGAGAGGGAATTTTTCTAATTCTATAAATGCCGATGGCATCATATATATAGGTAATTTTTCACCTAAAAATGTGCGTAGTTCTGTGGAGATAATTTCAGGGTGGGAGACTATATAGGCTACTATGCGGGGTTCTGTTGGTTCATCTTCTCGCAGGGTGACTACTGCTTGTTCTACTGCGGGATGTTGTGCTAGTACCGCTTCTATTTCTCCTAGTTCGATGCGAAATCCGCGAATTTTGATTTGATAATCTAGTCTCCCTAGGTATTCGAGTTTACTATCTTCTAAGTAGCGGACGCGATCGCCTGTTTTATATAAAGTGTTGACTGTTGACTGTTGATTGATAAATCTTTCTGCGGTTAATTCTGGACGTTTCCAATATCCTCTGGCGACTCCCGCGCCACCAATATATAGTTCTCCTGGTACGCCGATGGGAACGGGTTGTAAATGTTCATCGAGGACGTAAAATTGGGTGTTGGCGATGGGATGACCGATGGTGACGGGTTCATCTATACTGAGTTTCTGGGCTGCTGACCAAATTGTTGTTTCTGTTGGGCCGTATAGATTCCAGACTTCTTGATTACAAGATAATAACTGTTGCGCTAGGGTATTATCTAACGCTTCGCCACCACAGAGAATTTTTAAGTCTTGCTTACCTTCCCAACCACTGGCTAGAAGTAACCGCCAAGTTGCGGGGGTGGCTTGCATGACGGTGATTTGATGTTGTTCTATGCAGGTTGCAAGTTGTTTGGGGTCAAGGGTTTGGGGGGGTAATACGACTTGTGCGCCTGCAATTAAGGGGAGGAATAATTCTAAGACGGCGATGTCAAAGGCGATGGTGGTGACTGCTAATAGTTTGTCGTTAGGGGTAATTGATAACCTTTGTTTTAGGTCAGTTAAAATGTTGACAAGCGATCGCGCTTCAATCATCACCCCTTTTGGTTGCCCTGTTGATCCAGATGTATAAATTAAATAAGTTAGTTGTTCTGGTGTTACTTTAATTTGTGGGTCAGAAATTGGCTGCTGGCTAATATCTTCCTCCAATTCATCGAGGTAAATCGTTGCTAATTTATCAGTAATAATACTACTTAAAGATGTATGTGTGAGTAATAATGTTAACTCTGCATCTGCCATCATGAAACGCAGACGTTCTGGGGGGAAGGTGGGGTCTAGTGGTACGTAGGCTGCACCAGCTTTGAGAATAGCGAGTAGGGCTATGATTAATAATGGCGATGAACGTTCTAAACAAACTCCAATTCTGGCTTCTGGTTTGACTCCTAGTTGTAGTAGAAAATGGGCGATTTGATTGGATTTTGCGTTTAATTTGGCGTAAGTTAGGGTTTTATCCCCAAACACAACTGCTGTCGCGTCCGGTGTTTGTTCTGCTTGTTGGCTGATGATTTCATGAACACATTGCTGGGAAATTTCTTGTGTGGTGGCGTTCCAGTCAATGAGTATTTGCTGTTGTTGGGTGGGACTGAGAAATGGTAGTGCGGCTAAAGTACAATCTCCCTGCGTCATTCCTAACAACAGGGTTTCAAGCTGTTCTAAGATTTGGGTGATGGTGGTATGGTGAAAGCGATCGCTATCATATAAAATCTTTAAAGAAAGCTGAGAATCCACCACTGCATAAAGTGTCAAAGGATAATTTGTCTGTTCCATCCCTTGAATATTGCGAATTTCCAAAGATTCTAAAGACTGTTTCAGAGCAGGTTCAATGGGATAATTTTCAAATACCACCAAGGTTTCAAATAGTGGTATAGATGGTGAAACTTCAGTCCAACGATGAATATGTACTAAGGAACTATATTCATATTGCCGTATTTCTACTTGCTGATTTTGTAGCTTTTGCAGCCATTGATATAGTGTCTCTTCAGGAGAAACTAACACGCGGAATGGTAAGGTATTAATAAACAATCCCACCATTGCATCAGCACCATTCAGCGCACTGGGACGACCTGCACTAACGGTAGCAAATAAAACATCTTTTTCCCCACTATAGCGACTTAACAACAACGTCCAAGCACCTTGAATAAGGGTATTGATGGTTAATTGTTGTTGTTTAGCTAGGGTTTGTAGGTTGCTAGTTAATTCGACTGAAAGCTGAATTTTTTCCTCGTGATAATGACTATGTAAATTATCGGGACGAATATCTATATTTTGACCGACATTTAACCGCGTTGGCGACACAAAACCCTGTAATTGCTGTTTCCAAAATGTTTCAGATTCAGCAAAATTTTGTTGCTGTAACCACCCAATATAATCTCGATAGCGACGCGGGTTGAGTAAAACAGGTGTTTGTTGTTGACTATATGCTTGATAAATAACAATAAATTCTTTTAAAAGTACCTGAACAGACCAACCATCTAATAATAAATGGTGATAACTCCAAACAAACTGATAAACTTCAGATTTTAACTGAATGAGTGTCATTTGCATCAGAGGTGCTTGGGATAAATTAAACCCCTGTTCTCGCTGTTTTTGCAGCAGAACTTTTAAAGCTTCCTGTTGTTGCTGAACTGAAAAATCACACCAATCAAGATGATTAATGTGACATTTTACTTGCTTACCAACTACTTGTAGAGGCTTTTCTAAATTATCCCAAACAAAAGCTGTGCGTAAAACAGGATGACGATTGATTAAATCTTGCCAAGCAGCATCAAAAGCCGCAATATTTAAATTACCATGTAACTCATAACTTACCTGTACCACATAAGCACCAGAGTTAGGCGCGTACAGACTATGAAATAACATACCCTGCTGCAAAGGTGAGAGGGGATAAATATCCTCAATCATTTTTTGATTTAGAGTTGTATTCATTGCAAACCCTCCGGTGCAAAACTAATCATCCCCATCACCAAATCTAAAGTTTCTTGATTTAAATTAGCTAACTCAAAATCAGAAGGTGTGTAACCTCCCGCATTGGGTAAACGACAGTAATTGATAATTGCTTGTAATCCTTGCTGGAAATTATTCGCTAATTGGGAAATAGTCTCTTGTTGATACTGCTGCTGACTATATATCCAATCAAACTGTAATTTACCTTCGCGAACAAATCCAATAATTTCTATAGCATAGCGTCGAGTTTGTTGTTTATTTTGGGTTGTAATTCCAGATAAGGGTAGCCATTTGAATTTTCCCTGTTCTAAACCTAAATCTAATTGTCCTAAATAATTAAAGCTAATTTCTGCTTGAGGTAAATTCCGCAATCTTTGACTTGTTTCACCTTCGTCAAGGTAGCGGAGTATTCCATAACCAAATCCTTGATTGGGTACTATTCGCAATTGTTCTTTAATACCTTTAAGCATTTCCCCCCAATCATCAGTTTCTTTTGATAACAAACAGGGATAAATTGCTGTAAACCATCCCACAGTCCGAGATATATCTATATCTTCCCCTGGAAAATTACGACCATAACCTTCTAAATCAAGCAACACCAAAGGATTATTTATCCAGGTTGATATAGTAGCCGTTAAAGCCGTTAATAACACATCATTAATTTGTGTATTGTAAACCACAGGAACTTCTGTAAGTAAAGCTTGAGTATCTTTCACAGAAAGTCTTATAGTCACAGTCTCAACATCAGCCACCTGATTACCACCATCAGGATAATCAATTGGTAATGGTTTCACTTTTGCGTATTTACTTGATAACCAATATTTTAGTTCCTGTTTTAAACTTTCCGACCGAGCATAATCATATAACTTTTCCACCCAAGTTAAAAAAGAAGTAGTTTTAGCAGGTAAATTAATTGTTTTTTTCACTAAAGCTTGTTGATAAGCAGTTTGAAAATCAGCCAACAAAATCCGCCAAGAAACCCCATCAACAACCAAATGATGAATAACAATTAATAATCTAGACACCTCACCCAAATCAAAATGAACTACCCTCAATAAAGGAGCATAACCAATATTTAAACTAGCCTGTACTTCACCAGAAACCTCTTGAATAACTCTATCCTGCTCACTCCCAGAAAAATCCGACAAATCACAACAAACCAGAGGAATATCCCCACCAAAATCAACAATTTCTCCTAACTCTCTCTCTGCGCTTCTGCGCCTCTGCGTGCATAAATTCCTAAATCCAAATTGACACCGCAACATATCATGATGCAGCAATAACTTATTAATAACTTCAACCAAAACTTCCTGTTGCAACTTCTTAGAAGACTCTAAAAATACCGCCTGATTAAAATGATCCTGATTCACCAACTCCTGCTCAAAAAACCAATATTGAATCGGAGTCAACCGCACAGCACCAGTAACCATACCCTGCGGCGATAGAGTAGATTTATCAGGAGTAACAACTGCTGCAAGTTCAGCAATAGTTTGATATTGAAAAAGCTGCTTAGGCGTTAATTGTAATCCTGCTTGATTAGCCTTAGATATTAACTGAATAGCCAGAATTGAATCGCCACCAAGCGCAAAGAAATTATCATAAATACCCACTTGGGACACATTCAAAACTGATAACCAAACTGCTACTAACTTCGCTTCTATATCAGTACGCGCTACAGTCCCATCTGGGAAACTTGTAATTTCCGGTGCTGTTAATTTCTGTCTATCTACCTTACCGTTAACTGTCAGAGGTAGAGTTTCTAAAGCAACAAAAAAGTGAGGAATTAAATAATCAGGAAGACGCTGTTGTAAAAATTCTCTCAGATTATTTGCTGTAGTATCTGAAGGGATAAAGTAAGCTATGAGTTGTTGTTGACGCGCAATAACTACACATTCTTTTATTGCTGGATGCTGATTTAATACAGCTTCAATCTCACCTAACTCAATGCGAAATCCCCGAATTTTTACTTGATTGTCTAATCTCCCTAAGTATTCAATTGTACCATCAGGAAGGTAGCGGGCGCGATCGCCTGTTTTATATAAAGTGCTGACTGTTGATCCTTCTCTTCGAGACGCTCCGCGAACGACTTCGCTCAGGATCAACTGTTGATTAATAAACCTTTCGGTGGTTAAATCTGGTTGATTTAAGTAACCATGCGCAAGTCCGTCACCAGCAATATATAACTCACCGGGAACGCCTACAGGTAAGGGGTTGAGGTGTTTATCGAGAATATAAACTTGAGTATTATTGATAGGGCGACCGATGGGAACAGTATTACCCTCACAGATATCGGTAACACTATGACAACAGGTAAAGGTAGTATTTTCAGTAGGGCCGTAACCGTTAATTACACGACATTCTGGATAGGCTTGCAGCAATTTGTTAATATGAACCGCAGATAAAATATCACCACCAGCGATTAATTGTTTAACTGGTTTCAAACTCTCAAGATGTTCATCTACCATCAGGTGAAATAAGCCGGCTGTTAACCAAAGTGTAGTAATTTGATGTTGTGTAATAGCTTGTCCGATGTCTGCTAATGTAGGTTGTTGACTAGATAAAATTACTAAGTGACTACCATTTAGCAATGCGCCCCAAATTTCAAATGTAGAAGCATCAAAAGCTATTGGTGCGGCTTGGAGTAAGGTTTCATCAGCACTTAAGTTTATATAATTGCAGTCTTTTACAAGTCGCACTACACCACGATGGGGTATACATACACCCTTGGGAACTCCTGTAGAACCGGAGGTGTACATGACGTAGGCGAGATTTTCCGGTGTGGTTTGGTTGACTGGGTTGGTTGTGGGGTGCTGTGTTAGGTTTGCTGTGTCTGTATCAAAACAGAAGATAGGTAAATCGGGTAATTGGGGGATGTGCTGCTGTTGGGTGAGTAGTACCTGTATTTGAGCATCTTCAATTAAAAATGCTAGACGTTCTTGGGGATAAGTTGGATCTAAGGGAACATAGAAACAACCTGCTTTGAGGATTGCTAAAATACAAATGATAAAATCTAGGGAACGGTGAACGCAAATTCCTACGGCTATTTCTGGCTGAATTCCTAATAATTTGAGATGATATGCAAGTTGATTGGCTTTGGTGTTGAGTTCTGAGTAAGTAAGTTTTTGATGATTACAAATAACTGCAATTTCATCACCAAATTTTGCGACTTGCTGCTCAAATAATTCTTGTATGCAATGAGTGATGGGATTTGTTGGGGAAGTCCCAAAACTAATGATTTGCTGAAGTTCTCCCCCACTCATCAAAGGTAAATCAGAGATGTTTTGACTAGGTTCAGAAGTCATCCCTAGCAAAATATTCTGGAAATGTTCTGTAAAATGCTGAATCGTTGTTTCTGTAAATAAATCACAGTTATATTCCCATTTACCTTGTAAACCTGCGTCTGTTTCCGCAATCATCAAGGTAATGTCAAATTTTGCTGTACCGCCATCAATTTCTAGAGGACTCCAACGCAAACCGGGAATTTCTATTGGCTGGGTAGGTGCATTTTCTACTACCAGCATAACTTGAAATAAGGGTGAGTAACTCAGAGAGCGCACTAATTCCAACTCTTCCACCACCTGCTCAAATGGTACATCTTGATGGCTATATGCAGATAACACCATTTCCCGCACCCGTGGTAATAATTCCGCCACGGTGGGATTATCTTCTAGGGAAATCAACAGCGCAAAGGTATTCACAAAAAAGCCAATTAATCCCTCTGTACCAGGATAATGGCGATTAGCTACAGGACTACCAATGACGATTTTTTCTTGTTGACTATAGCGATGCAACAGGATACTCAACGCCGAAAACATTACCATAAATAATGTAGTTTGCGTTTCCTGTCCAAGATGTTTAATTTTCTCTGTTAATTCTCCAGATATTGTAAAACTATAACGCTGACCTCGAAATGTTTGAATAGCTGGACGCGGATAATCTGTAGGTAATTCTAATAGTTCTGGTGTTGACTCTAATTGTTGTCGCCAATATTCAAGTTGATAGTTAAATTTATCATTTTGCGACCTCTGCCAAGCTGCAAAATCAGCATACTGAATTTTTAATGGTGTGAGGGGAGAAGGTTGTCCTTGAGAAAAGGCTTGATATATACTCGCCATTTCCTGCGCGAATACATTAATTGACCAACCATCGGTGATAATGTGGTGCATGGTCAATAATAGAATGTATTCGTGAGTATTTAAGTATAATAATTTGGCTCTTAAAAGTGGAATTATTTCTAAATTAAAAGGTTGTTGACTTTCCTCTTGTGCAAGTTGTTGGACAAGTTTTTGCTGTTGAGATGGGGGAAGAAAATTTAAATATACAACTGGGATGTTTATATTTATTTCCGGTATGATAACTGCTATCCATTGACCGTCTACATTTAGAAAACTGGCACGCAAAACTTCATGACGCTGGATAATTTCTTGCAAACTTTGTGTCAGGATATCGACATTTACATCACCAGTAAGTCGTAAAGCAGCAGCTACGTTATAGGATGGGTTTTCAGGTTCAATTTGCGCCAGCATCCACAAACGTTGTTGAGCGAAGGAAAGCAATATTTTATCTGTACTTTCCCTCACAGGAATGGCGTTAGATAGGGATGTATTTAATCGAGAGGAATTAATTAAAGTTGCTAATTCAGCAATTGTCGGTTTTTCAAATATTTTTCGTAACGAAATATCTACCCCAAACACCTGCTGAATTTGGGAAACCAGACGAATTACTAATAAGGAATGACCACCTAAAGTAAAGAAATTATCGGTAATTCCCACTGAATTTAAATTTAATATATTCTGCCAAATATTCAGCAGTAATTCCTCTGTGGGTGTACGTGGTGCAATTGTCTGTGATGATGTTTGGAATTGTGGTTTTGGTAATGCACGACGGTCAACTTTACCGTTAGGAGTTAGCGGTAGTGCATCTAAGGTGATAAATTGAGAAGGAATCATGTAATCTGGCAGATGCTTTGCCAAATATTGCCGCAAATCTGTTATTTCTGGATTTTGTGAGACAATATAAGCAACTAACCGTTTATCCTCAGTGGTATCTTCTGTCACCACTACAACAGCCGCTTGTACCTGCGGATATTGGCTGAGTAAGGCTTCTATCTCACCTAATTCGATACGAAATCCCCGAATTTTTACTTGGTTGTCTAACCTTCCTAAGTATTCAATTGTGCCATCAGGGAGGTAGCGGGCGCGATCGCCTGTTTTGTATAGAGGAATGATTTTTTTCTCACGCATTCGCCCTTGGCGTTCCCGCAGGGTAGGCGCAAAGAGGCAAAGGGGAGGAGTTTTGAGGAGAAATTTTTCTGCTGTTAATTCGGGGCGATTTAAGTAACCTCTGGCGACTCCCGCACCACCTATGTATAGTTCTCCTGGTACGCCGATGGGAACGGGTTGTAAATGCTGATCAAGGATGTAAAATTGGGTGTTGGCGATGGGATGACCGATGGTAACGGGTTCATCTGGAATGAGTTTTTGTGCTGCTGACCAAATAGTTGTTTCCGTCGGCCCGTAAAGATTCCAGACTTCTTGAGCAGATGATAACAACTGCTGCGCCAGGGACTTATCCAAAGCTTCCCCACCGCAGAGAATTTTTAAATCTGCTTTACCTTCCCAACCATGAGCGATAAGTAAACGCCAAGTAGCCGGGGTAGCTTGCATCACCGTGATTTGCTGCTGTTCGATGATAGCTGCTATCTGCGAGGGGTCAACCAAAGCTGTTTGCGGTGTTAAAATAACTCGCGCACCGACAATTAAAGGCAAAAACAACTCTAAAGCGGCAATATCAAAGGCGATAGTCGTAATAGCTAACCAATAGTCTGTAGAACAGATTCCTAACTGCTGCTGCAAAGCCGTGATTAGATTAGTGAGCGATCGCTGTTCAATCATTACCCCCTTCGGTTTACCCGTAGACCCAGAAGTATAAATAACATAAGCCAAACTTTCTGCTGTAACATCACTGATAGGATTCTCAATAGATTGTAGAGCGATCGCTTGCCCATCTCCCTCCCAACAAACAACCCTCTCAAACTCCCCTCTGCGTCTCTGCGTCTCTGCGTGAACTAAAAGAACCCTCACCTGAGCATCCCCCAAAATCCACCTCACCCGCTCATCAGGGTAAGTTGGATCTAAAGGTAAATAAACCCCACCCGCTTTGAGAACCCCCAAAATCCCAATTAACATTTCCGGGGAACGTTCCAAACAAATTCCCACAGTAGTTTCCGGTTTTACCCCCAACTGCTGCAAATAATGAGCCAGTTGATTAGCTTTGCTATTAAGTTCTCTATAAGTCAAACATTCCTCACCAAAAACCAACGCAATTGCATCAGCTGTTCTTTCCACCTGCGCCTCAAATAGCTGATGAATGCACTGATTTGGATATGCTTGTGTAGTTTGATTCCAATCTTTTAATATTAATTCCCGTTCTTCGGGCGTTAAAATTGATATTTGTGAAAGCCTTTGCTCAGGCTCATTCACCATTGACAACAGCAAAGTTTCCAAATGTCCTAAAAGCCGTGTAATCGTTTCTGTATCAAAATAAAAAAGGTCATAACTAACTTTAAATAACAACTCCTGCCCAGGAATTACTGTTAAGGCAAGAGGATAATTTGTTTTTTCAAATCCTTGAGTATCCTCAATTTGTAGAGTCTGATCAAAACTTTTGATGACTGATTCTATCGACACTGGATAATTTTCAAATATCAGCAAACTTTCAAATAAAGGCGTACCACGGGGAACTGAACTCCAGCCTTGAATATCTACCAAAGAACTATAACTATATTGTTCTCTTTCTACCTGTTGAGCTTGTAATTGTTGCAGCCAAGGTATTATTTGAATCTCCCCATCCACATCAACGCGCACAGGCAAAGTATTGATAAATAGACCAACTATCCTTTCTACTTGCGGTAATTCTGGAGGACGACCAGAAACAGTAGTACCAAATAATACATCGTTTTCACCGCTATAACGGCTTAACAATAAAGCCCAAGCCCCTTGTACTAAAGTATTGAGGGTGAGACGATGCTGACGGACAAAGTTTTGCATCGCTTCGTAACCAATACCTTGTAGAGACGTTGCATACAACGTCTCTACATTATCTGATCGCATACCCAAAAATGTTGGGGCTGTAAAATCTTGAAGATGCTTGCGCCAATAGCTTTCCGCTTGCTCTGGGTTTTGTTGCTGTAACCACAGAATATAATTGCGGTAGGGAATAGGTGGTGGTAGTATTACATCTTGCCCTAGACAAAATGCTTTATATATTGTGAAAACTTCTGTTAATAAAATTCCATTACACCAACCATCCATGAGTAAATGATGGTGACTCCAGATAAATTGGTGTTTATTGGCTTCTAAGCGAATTACAGCACAACGCATGAGGGGAGGTTGCTGTATATTGAAACCAGAATTACAGTCACATTCTAAAAACTCAGTTAATTTAGCTTGTTGTTCAGTAGTTTCTACACCACACCAATCGAATTCTTGCCAAGGTAATTCTACACAGTCATACACCACTTGAAGCGGTTTTTCTAACTCTGAATAGTGAAAAGCAGTCCGCAGCACGGGATGACGCTCAACTACACGCTGCCAAGCTTGACGAAAAGCGGCTTTATTCAAATTACCGCGAATCAGACAACTACGCTGCTCAAAATATACCCCCGAATTGGGAGCATACAAGGTATGAAATAACATTCCCGCTTGCATGGGAGAAAGTTCGTAGATGTCAATGATGTTACTTTCCACTCTCACTACCTTTTCTTTGGCTGAAGCTTGTTTAAAAATTTGTCGAGTTGTTGCTGATTCAAACGCGCACCTGCAAAATCTGACGGTGTGTAACCGCCACTATTTGGTGCTTGGCAATATTGAATTAGTGCTTGTAATGTTTTAATGAATTGCTGGGCTAAATATTCGATTGTGGCTGTGTCATGTAAATTGCGACTGTATCGCCATTGAATTTGTAACTGAGATTGAGCTACCCAAGTATTGATATTTAATATATACCTACGGGAATTTAGAGGATGAGATGATAATCCTGTTGATTCTTTTGCTAGTCCCAGAATCCATGCTTGGGAGGCAAATAAATCTAGTTGTCCCAAGTAATTAAAACTAATAGCAGATTGTGGCAGTGCTTGTAAAGTTTGAGATAGCTGTTGATTTAAAGTTAAATATCGCAATAGTCCATAACTAATACCTTTTTGTGGAATTTGCCGTAGCTGTTCCTTTACATATTTTAAGTTTTCTCCCAAGTCATTTGTGTTTCTTAATTCTAAGAAGACTGGAAAAATTGTTGTAAACCAACCTACTGTACGAGTGATGTTGATATTAGCAAATAAATCTTCTCGTCCATGCGTCTCTAAGTCAATAAGTACAGAATGCTGTTGTGTCCATTGACTATAAGTTAATGATAAGGCGGTTAATAATACATCATTGATTTGTGTATGATAGGCTTTGGGTAATGATTCTAGTAAGGCGCGAGTTTGGGTGATATCTAGCTTAACCTGAATTTCAGCCTCAGATGCAATGTTATTATCACCTTTCCCAATCTTATCTAAAGGTAATTGGGGTAATTGTTTGGGGAGAATTTCTAACCAAGTTTTGAATTGTTCAACAACTTGATCGGATTCGGCGTAATTAACCAAATTTTGCGCCCATTCCCTGAAAGATGTGGTTTTTGGTGGTAGTTTTACCTGATTTTTAAAATTCTGTGAAAAAGTCAAATTTAAACCTAACCCCCTAACCCCCTTCCCTACTAGGGAAGGGGGAATATTTAAAGCCTCTCCCCTAAAAGGAGAGAGGTTTGGAGAGGGGTTTTCCATTGAAGAATCTGGTAGTTTTACAGGTGTTTGCTTGGCTTTTAACTGTTGATAAACTGTGACTAAATCTTCTAGCAAAATTCGCCAAGAAACTCCATCAACAACTAAATGGTGAATGATAAATAATAGGCGATTTCTTCCACCATCTCCCAATTGAAACAAGGCTACTTTCAATAATATCCCATTAGCTAAATCTAAACTAGCTTGCAGTTGAGATGCGAGTGATTCAATTTGCTCTGTTTGCTGATTTGGTAATAATCCATTTAAATCAACAACTGTCAAGATATCCCTATTATCGAAGGTGGGAATTATATTTTGCTCCCATGCAGTATTTGAGGAGGAATTTGCAAAGCACGAATGCAATACATCATGATGTACTACTAGCTCCTCAATTGCCTGTCTTAAATAATCTACCTCTAAATCTGCCGCTACTTCCAAAAGCACAGCTTGGTTATAGTGATCCCATTTGTGCAAATTTTGCTCAAATAGCCAATGTTGAATCGGCGTTAAGGGGACTATTCCCGTCGCCATTCCTTGTTCTACTTGAGTTGTAGGCGCGATTTCAGTAACAGTTGCTAGTTCAGCGATAGTTTGATGCTGGAATAATTGCTTGGGTGTTAACTTTATCCCTGCATTATTCGCCTTCGCTACCATCTGAATACTCAGGATAGAATCTCCCCCACGCTCAAAGAAATTATCATAAATACCAACACTAGCACCGAAAATTTCCGTCCAGATTTTTATGAGGGTGGCTTCTGTGGCGTTACGTGGCGCGACTTGTTCTGACTGTGGTTTGGCTGCGGGTGTGGGAAGTTGCTGTTTGTCAACTTTTCCGTTGGTTGTTAATGGTAATTGTTCCAGCCAGACAAACGCTAAAGGTAGCATATAAGCTGGTAATTTTTTAGCTAAATATTGCCGAAAATCTGTTGTTTCCTGATTTCCGACAAGATAAGCCACCAATTGAGACTGCTGGGGATAATCTTTCCGCAAGATGACTACTGCTTCTTGTACTGAGGGATGAAATTTTAAAATTGCTTCAATTTCCCCCAATTCCACCCGAAATCCACGAATTTTTACTTGATTATCTAGTCTGCCCAAGTATTCAATTGTACTATCTCTTAGGTAACGAGCGCGATCGCCTGTTTTGTAGAGAGTGCTGAGTCCTGTTATGTCCCTAATAAACCTCTCTGCTGTTAAATCAGGGCGATTTAAGTAACCCCTCGCGACTCCTGCACCACCAATATAGAGTTCACCAGGAACACCTACAGGTACGGGTTGTAAATAACGGTCTAAAATATAAAGTTGAGTATTAGCAATAGGACGACCGATAGGAACATTACTAAAATTTTCTCTATCCCCAGTCCCCAACGTCGCATCATAAACGCAGCACCCAACAACGGTTTCTGTAGGCCCATATTCATTAATTAGCTTTGTTTGGGGAAAATAACTGCGCCAAAATTCTAAATGCTGTTCGGTTAGTGCTTCACCACCAATAATCAAAGCTTGGGGGTATCCAGCTTGCACTTGTGGGGATGGCTGACTGTTCACGTCAGATGGAAAACCTAACCCCCTATCCCCCTTCCCTAGTAGGGAAGGGGGAATATGTAGAGACGTTGCAGGGGAGAGGTGTGGAGAGGGGTTTTCTAAATCCTGTGCAAAGCTAGGTTGAGGTAGAAGTTGAGACAATATGCTCAAATGGGCGGGAGTAAGTTTAACTAAACTAAAATTGCTTGGGGAACTGAGGGCGTTTTGAAGTGCTTCGATTTCCTCGGCTTCTGGTAGCAACATTATCGCTTTCCCCACGAGCAGGGGAGTATATAAACTAGTAATTGTGGCATCAAAACTAATGGCAGATTGTACAGGTACACCCACACCTGCGGCTACTGGATAGGTTTGAATTGCCCAGTGGAGATAATTTGCTAATCCCCGATGGGTAAGCATCACTCCCTTTGGTTTACCTGTAGAACCTGATGTATAAATGATGTAAGCTAGGTTTTCACCTATAACAACGTTGTTGAGATTGTCTTTTGGGTGTTGAGCGATCGCTTGCCAATCTTGATCTAAACACAGTACATTCCCTTGATAGTCTGGTAATCCCGTCACCGATGCAGCCATTGTTAAGACAATTTCAGGTTTAGCATCCCCAAGCATATAGGCTAAACGTTCGGGGGGGAGTTTACTATCTAGGGGTATGTATGCGCCTCCAGCTTTGAGGACTGCTAGTAATGCAATAATTAATTCAGGCGATCGCTCTAGATAAATCCCGACTAAAGACTCACAACCTATACCCAAAGTTCGTAAGAGATGAGCCAGTTGATTGGCTTTGGTATTGAGTTCTTCATAAGTAAGGGTTTGCTCAGGGTAACAAACAGCAATATTATCAGGCGTGTGTTGAACTTGTTCCTCAAATAGTTGATGTAACCATTTTTGGGGATAATCAACTTGGGTTTGATTCCATTCCACCAGGATTTGATGTTGTTCTTGGGGGGTAAGAATGGGAATTTCGGAAATTGTGAGGCTTGAATTTTCCACCACGGCTGCTAGTAACACCTGCAAGTGCTGAATCATGCGGGTGATAGTCTGCGGCCGAAATAAATCTGTACAATATTCCATCACCACTAGCAAACCTTGGGAGCGTTCCACCATATGACAGGTTAAGTCAAACTTGGTTGCGCCAGTTTCTACCCAAGTTTGCTGAATTTCTAAGTCTGGTATTTCTAAATCTAACTGGGAATCATTCTGCAACTGATAAGCTTCATTCTGCACCTGAAACATCACTTGCACTAAGGGATTATGACTCAAATCTCGTTCTATTTGCAGTGCTTCTACCACTTTGGCAAAGGGGATTTCTTGATGTTCAAATGCTTCGGCGGCTGTGGTGCGTATCCGTTCGAGGACTGTTTGAAAGCTAGGATTTCCAGATAAGTCTGTGCGTAATACTAACGTGTTGACGAAAAAACCAATTAACCCTTGTACTTGTTGGCTGTTGCGGTTCGCACTCGGTACTCCTAAAACAATCTCATCTTGCTGACAATAGCGATGTAGCAACACTTTAAAGGCTGCTAGCAATAACATAAACAGCGTCACACCTTGCTGTTTACTCAAGTTTTTCAGGGATTCTAGGAGATTTTTTGGTAATAAATATGACTCTGTTTTTCCCTGAAACTGTTGTAGTGCAGTGCGGGGATAGTCTGTTGGTAGTTCTAGGGTTGGCAATTCGGCTAACTTTTGTCGCCAGTACGCCAATTGCACTTTCATTTCCTCTTTGTTTAGCCATTCTCTCTGCCATAAGGCAAAATCTGCGTACTGAATGGGTAATGCGGGTAAGGATGGTTTTTCATCTTTGATGAATGCGCGGTAACAAGATGCTAACTCCCGCAATAAAATTCCCCGTGACCACCCATCAGCGATGATGTGGTGTAATGTTAGCAGGAGAGTTGCTTGATGAGGTGCGATACGAATTAATTTGACCCGCATCAGGGGTGCTTGAGTCAAATCGAAGGGTTGACTGGCTTCTTCTTTGGCTAAATTTTCAACTGCTTGTATTTGCTGGTGTGGGGGTAAATCTTGTAAGTCAATAATTGGTAATTGTAAGTTAACCGTTGAAGCAATTTCTTGATAAGGCTTACCAGCTTGGGATGGAAAAGCAGTACGTAAGCTTTCGTGGCGTTGGGCAATTGTTTGTAAACTTGCTAATAATGTCGGAATTTGGAGTTTTCCTCCTAATTGCCAAGATATTGCAATATTATAGGCAGAATTACTGGGGTCAAGTTGATGGAGAAACCACAGTCTTTCTTGTGCTAGGGAAAGCGGTAATTCGGTATTTTGGCTACGAGGGGGAATAGATTGTATGGATTTGCTGGAATTAGTTTGCTGGCGGAGTAGTTTTTCAAATAAGGCTCGTTTTTCGGGAGTTAGTGAGGCTATGCGGCTTTCTAGCTGGTGGGGGATGTTGGAGGATGTCATATAAATATTCACCTACTCAGTGCTGGTTGCTGAGTAAGTTAGTAAAGTAATGATTACTGGAATCTTTTGAGATTATTTGTTTTTATTATTGCAAGTTTTTGCTAATAAATCTAGTGGGTTATTAAACGCAGAGTGGCGCAGAAGTTTATGCGGAGTTTTAATGGGAGGGTTTTTGGTGTGCGTAAATATTGCTTAATTCGAGTATGTGGTGATGGAAGGAACGCAGTGAGGAGCGATGTCCCACGCTAATGTAGGTGATGTCTGTTTTCTGGAGTTGTTGATAAAGTAGGGTTTGATTGGTTTCGTCTAAGGCACTGGTGGCTTCGTCTAGAATGGCGTATTGGGGAGACTGCAAGAGTAAGCGGGCAAAGGCTAGTCTTTGTTGTTCTCCGATAGATAGGACTCTTCCCCAGTCGGTAATGCTATCTAAGCCGTTGAAGCGTTCTATTAAGTCTGTTAAGTTAACTTGCTGCAACACTTGCCAGAGTTCATCTTCCGATATGCTTTTGTTACCCTGGGGATATAGTAACTGTTCTCGCAAGCTGCCGAGAATCATGTAGGGACGTTGGGGTAAAAAGAGTAAGTGCGATTTTGGGTGAGTAATCGTTCCAGTTCCCGCCTGCCACAATCCTGCTAATGCACGCAATACAGAGGTTTTACCTACGCCACTTTTACCGGTGATTAATAGGGATTCTCCAGGGGATACGGTAAAGGATAAATCTTTGACTAAAATCTTTTGATAGTCGGGGGTGTGTAGGGTGACGTTGTGGAAACTGATGCAAGAATCTTCAACTAAGTTAATTAAATACTCCTCTCCATCTTTCTGATTTTTCAGATTATTGGTAGAACCTAACCCCCTAACCCCCTTCCCTAGTAGGGAAGGGGGAATGTTGAAAGCCTCTCTCTTTTTAGGGGAGAGGTTTGGAGAGGGGTTTTCTAGTTTCTTAATGCTGTCTTGCAATTCATCTAACCGAGTGACTGCTGCGGCTAAGTTACTCAGTTGCTCAAATTGACTAATAATTAAACCTAAAGCAAGTAAGATACTACGAAAAGCTACTCCAGCTTGCGCTGATACGCCTATTTCTAGTTCACCCGCTAAGATTCGGGGAGCTAATATAAATGTTGGTAGTAAGAATGTGATGTATTGATAACTGTTTTGAAATAAGTCTAAGCCTAACTGCCAACGAATTAGGTGTGTAAAGTTACTGAAAACACGTAGAAACCTTTGCCATAGTTCTTGAGATTCTACCGCTTCTCCTTGATAAAATGCGATCGCCTCTGCATGATCCCGCACCCGAATTAAGCCGTAACGAAAATCAGCTTCTCGTTTGAGTTGTTCAAAGTTAATACCTACTAAAGTCTTGCCAAAAACTATTGTTGTGAATACTGTGCCAACTACAGCATAAATGATCAAAAACACCATTAATGAAGGAGCAATCTGCCACAGGACTCCAGAGAAGCCAATCAGGAGCAAAATTGAGTCACATAGGACAACCGCAAAATAAAGCGACTGTTGTGTGAAATTTTGAATATCTTCAGCAATGCGCTGATCAGGGTTATCAATATCAGATGTTGTTGTCAGGTGGTAAAAGTTCCGTTGATGCAGATATTGATTCAGAAAATATGTAGTTAACCACTGTCGCCAAGATAAACTCAATTGTGTTTGTAAATAGGTTTTCAAAGCGAGAATTGGTACACCGATGAGTAAAATTCCCAGAAAAATCACCACCGCTTGGATAAATCGGTTGCTATCTACTGCGGC
Organism: Anabaena sp. CCY 9402-a; assembly: GCF_963920945.1. Lineage (NCBI taxonomy): Bacteria > Bacillati > Cyanobacteriota > Cyanophyceae > Nostocales > Nostocaceae > Anabaena > Anabaena sp. CCY 9402-a. The sequence goes on along the minus strand of NZ_CAWUDL010000008.1, from coordinate 15,401 downwards.
TAAAGATGATTCTAATTCACCGAGAAAAATACTTAAGACAACTGTGACTACTGTACCGATGAGTGAGAGACATAGTAACAGAAAAAGAAGTGCGATCGCTTGCCACTTCTTTTCTGAAAGCCAATAAAGTTTACCTATGCGCCAAAACTGTCTAAGCATTTTAATGAAAAACATCTGCGGGATCAGCAGAACGGAGTTTATTAGAGGCGATCGCAGCTGAGGTGAGACACATAATCAATGTTAAAATAAATACCACAATTGCTAGATCAGGTGTCATCGCCAATTCTAATCGTGTTGAAATTGCGAGAAAATTGTACATACCCACAGACACAAAAAAGCCTGGGATAAAACCTAATATTGTCAAAATGGTCGCTTCTTGGAAAATCACTAATAAAAGATAAATATCAGAATAACCCATTGCTTTGAGAGTAGCGTATTCAGCTAAATGATCCCTCACATCGGCATACAAAACCTGATAAACAATTACCACCCCAATAATAAACCCCATAACTGCACCAAAACTAAAAATTAATCCGGCTGGATTTTCTTGTTGGTATTTCAACTCTTTAGCTATCAATTCTTGATGAGTATAGACACTAATACCAGGTACATTCTTTTCAATCCCAGCCTTCACAGCTTCTGGATTAACACCGGGGCTTAAGATAACTATACCAATGCTGACTCTATTTAAAATCTCCTTCCCAAATATCTCGGCATAATTAGCCTCACTTGTAATCATGTTACCTGTACCAAGAAAGAATGAATTACCCAGATTAAATAATCCAACGATATCAGCCTTCCGTCGATTAATTAAAACTGTCAGTTTATTATTTTGTTGATTTCTAAAATCTTGTACAACAGTTCCCAACTCTTGTTTAGCAAACCGATCAAATAAGAAACTATCAGGTACACTTATCTTATAACGTTGATTATTAACTTCAGGAATATCAAGAACTATTTTGTTAGGATTAAACGCGATTACTCGTGCTTCATAAGATTGGTACTCTTGTGTATAAGCCCAAGAAACACCCGAATTAATATAGAGAGGAATAGTATCAGCAACACCTTCAATACCTGCTGCTTGATAAAGTCGTAATCGGTCAAATTCAATTGAACCTAAAAATCTAGTATCTGGATGTAATAAAAATAAATCACCTTTGAGACTTTCCGGTAACAGCGTAGCTCCACTAGTAAATAATTGCCTAAAACCCAACTGCATAAAAATCAATATATTAGCGAATGCGATTCCTCCCATCGCCACTAAAAGACGCGGTTTCTGATATGATAATTGTGACCAGGCAAGTGAACGCTGAAATCGGATTTTTTTAAAGATAGGTTTTAACATTGATAATTTTTAATCTACTAGCCACTAATATCAATCTTGACTCTTACCAACATATAAGTTAAAGCAGCAATTTTAGAATTATATTGAGGGTCAATACGTACCTTAACAACAATCACCCGTGAATTATCATCAGTTGTAGGACCTCTTGTATTAGCGGCATTTTGCAAAGTTCTTTTACCAATTTGTAAAGCGATTTGTTCGACAGTACCTTGAATTTCACCACTAAAACCGCCATACTCGCTGGTAATAGTTGCTTGCTGTCCGCGACGCACCTTATCAATATCAGTTTCCGCTACCTCAGCTACAGCAAACATTCGGTCAGTTTGAGCAATTTCCACAATCCCTTGACTAGTGTTGACTTGTTCACCAATACGAGTATTGATTCTTAATATTTGACCAGCAGAAGGAGCGCGGACTTTGGCATTTTCTAAGCGAGCTTTTCTTTGAGTAACCGCAATTTGAGCTTTTTCTAAGCGCACTTTAGAAATTTGTACATCTACAGGACGAATTTCCTTTAATTGCGCTAATATTGCTTCTTGTTGAGTAATTTGGGCTTGTAAAGTTGTGATAGTTTTCTCTAATTCTGCTTGACGTTCCATCAACGTAGCTTCAGCCGTGGTTAATTCTCGTTGTGCTGTGTCTGCATCTGCAATAGAAATAGCACCTTCAGTAGATAAATCTTGGCGACGTTGATAAGTTAATTGTGCCTCTTGTAATGTTGCTTCTGCGCTATTTATAGCTGCTTGCTTTTGAGTAGTTTCTGCTTTTAATTGAGCTTCTAGACGAGTAATCGTAGCTTTTTGTGCAGCAATTTCTGCGTATTTAGCTTCACCTTGTTGTACCTTTAAAAGTTCTGCCTCATGCAAACGCACATCAGCTTCAGCATCTCGCAAATCTGCTTCTAATTGGTCAATTCCTTGTAAAATTGCTATTACTTGATTTACCTTAACTAAATCGCCTTCTTTCACCAAAATTTGGTTAACTCGACTATCTTGAGCATTAGGAACAGAAAGTTTGATCACTTCTCCTTCTGGTTCAATCTGTCCCAGCGCAATTACAGCAGTCACAGGTGCAGGGTTGACTGCAATTTGAGCATGAGAATTAATATTTGCCTGTGATGTTGTACAAGCTGTAGATAGACTCAATAAGCCCAAAATAATCGTTAACTTACACCATTCTTTCATGAAGGACAGCATGACAATTCAAAATTCAAGTTTCGGAGGGTTAAGCAACAGTTTTTTTCCAGATCCTCGACTTTTTCAAGAAGTCGGGGATCTAAATCTGGTGTAAGTGACATTTTTCTTTTCTACACCTCTATACACCTTGTCCAACCATTGATTTTTTGTTTTCAGGCACAAGTTTGATTAATTGTTGTAATTGACTCACAAATGGTAAACTTGCCATCACCAAATCGTAATCTTGGACAAAATCAATTAAACAAGCAATTTCATCTACACCAGCCGCGCGAATTTGTTCGACAAATGGACGACAACTGTCAGGAGTTCCAATGAGCGATCGCCCTTTCATAAATCCTTCTACGCCAAATTGCAGTAAACTATCAATATCATCTTCCGAGAAGTTTTTGATACTGACATTTAACCCCATACCCTTAGCTAGATTTTCCAGTAAGTCGTAGTGAGTTTTGAGATAATTGCAGAAAGGCTGTGTAACTTTTGCCTTCACATCATTGATATCATCCCCTAAAAAGGTATGAATCATCAACGCCACTTTCCCCGCTTGGGGGTCGTGTCCGTGTTTCGCTAAAGATTTCCGGTAGAGTTGAATTTTCGGCACAATATCATTAAGAGTACCACCTAATAAAGAAGTCAAAACATGAGTTCCTAATTTACCTGCTTCTACAAAAGTTTCTGAAGATTGACAAGTCATCCAGACAGGAAGTTCATTTTGTACAGGACGAGGTAGTGTTTTTATGGTGAAATTTTTCCCTGTCGCATCCTGACGTTCCACAGCTTCACCCCGCCACAGCTTCCGCATCACCTCCAAATCACGCCACATTATGGCTTTGCGGTTGTTATGGGGTTCACGAGCCAAGACAAAATCATCCACAGTCCAACCAGAAGCAAAAGCGATCGCCACCCGACCATGTGATAAATTATCCACTACAGCCCACTCTTCCGTAGCTCGTACAGGGTCATGTAAAGGTAGAACAAAACTCCCAGCACGTAGCTGCACCCTTTCAGTGATCATCGCCAAAGCCGCACTTGTCAGGGCTGGATTAGGGTACAGACCACCAAAAGAGTGAAAATGCCTCTCTGGAGTCCAAACAGCCGTAAAATCGTTAGCATCAGCAAACTTAGCACTTTCTATCAAAAGTTGGTATTGATCGGGACGAGCAACAGAACCATCACCATCAAAATAAAATAAGCTAAAATCCATAATTCTAGAGCCTATCTAAAAAATGTACGTAGAGACATAGCAATGCTACATCTCTACTCCGAGCCTCTTTGCGTTTAATTTCACCTCAAGAAAAGTGAATAGCTCATGTTTTCAGAGCCATTCACCATCAGGCAAACACTAATTAAATCGTTGTAAACGCCGAAGAACTCACGCTACTAGATTGAACAAACTTCAACACAGCCAGAGTTTCATCACCGACTTGAATCAGCGTATCTAAACCGCTTTGACTCAAAGTCAATTGGTCAAAGGTGATACCACCACTCAACCCAACCTTTTGACCCAAGCTGACTTGGAAGTTGTTGATAGTGTCAATACCAGCCCCTTGAGCGACAACGACGGTATCTTGACCACCATTCAAGAAAATGAGGTCATTACCAAGACCACCGTTAATCAAGTTTTGACTAGAGCCACTGTAGATGATGTCATCACCAGCACCACCTAGTAGGGTGTTATTGCCGTTACCACCATACAGGATATCGTTACCGTCACCCCCATCTAATAGGTTGTCACCAGCACCGCCAGTTAAGTAGTCATTACCAGCACCACCCAATAAGGTATTATTACCAGCACCACCAAACAGAGCGTCGTTACCGTCGCCACCATCTAAGTAGTCATCGCCAGCACCGCCAAACAGGTAGTCATTACCCAGACCGCCTAATAATTGGTCATTACCAGCATTAGCAAATAGGCTGTCGTTTCCGAAAGTGCCAACCAAGATGTTGTCACCAGCGTCACCAATGGGACTAGTGGGGGCATCACTAATCGTCAAAGAGATACCACTAGCATCAGGATTGACTTCATACAATTCCCCATCCACCAAATTGAAGGTTAAGTTTTCTACCCCTTCATTTGGACCATCATCAAACACCTGTAAGGTCAACGCAGCAGTGGGTTGAGTTAAAGTCACAAAGAAACCGCCACCAGTCCCATCTGGTTCTGGGAAGCCGGCAATACCTTCTAAGGTGACAGCAGGTGAACCATCTTCATTAAAGATGACAAACTCACCTAATGCTCCTCTGGTGGGACTCAGCACATATAAGGTTAAACCTTCGGCGGGAATGTCTCCAGCAACATTGAAGTTAACAGTTAAGGTATCACCTTCATAGAGTGTAGTTTGTTCCGTGGAGATACTCACCACTGGACCGACACCACCAGGTACACCATCTACATAGGTGACTGCGGCTGTTGCTGCTGCTGGGTCAACTTTATAGATGTCACTGGCTAATAGTTCATAGGTGTAGGTGGTATCTAGTTCTTCTACGATGTCATCGAAGACGGGAATTGTCACGGTGCTATCTGCTTGGGTCAACCGGAACTCATAAGCTGCGGTGTCACGGTTGAAGCGTAGATATTCAACGCCTTCTGACTCCACCACTTGACGGAATTGCAGCCCTTGTTCTACCGCCGAGGTGCGGAAATCTCCACCAACGCTGACGACTATGCCTTCTTCGGGGATGATGCCTTGGGCATTGAACACCAATACTAAGCCTGGCCCGTCTGCTTCACTCACTACTGGGCTGGCTGTGAATCCTACTACTGGGTATTCACTAATCGTCAAAGAGATACCACTAGCATCAGGATTGACTTCATACAATTCCCCATCCACCAAATTGAAGGTTAAGTTTTCTACCCCTTCATTTGGACCATCATCAAACACCTGTAAGGTCAACGCAGCAGTGGGTTGAGTTAAAGTCACAAAGAAACCGCCACCAGTCCCATCTGGTTCTGGGAAGCCGGCAATACCTTCTAAGGTGACAGCAGGTGAACCATCTTCATTAAAGATGACAAACTCACCTAATGTTCCTCTGGTGGGACTCAGCACATACAAGGTTAAACCTTCGGCGGGAATGTCTCCAGCAACATTGAAGTTAACAGTTAAGGTATCACCTTCATAGAGTGCAGTTTGTTCCGTGGAGATACTCACCACTGGACCGACACCACCAGGTACACCATCTACATAGGTGACTGCGGCTGTTGCTGCTGCTGGGTCAACTTTATAGATGTCACTGGCTAATAGTTCATAGGTGTAGGTGGTATCTAGTTCTTCTACGATGTCATCGAAGACGGGAATTGTCACGGTGCTATCTGCTTGGGTCAACCGGAACTCATAAGCTGCGGTGTCACGGTTGAAGCGTAGATATTCAACGCCTTCTGACTCCACCACTTGACGGAATTGCAGCCCTTGTTCTACCGCCGAGGTGCGGAAATCTCCACCAACGCTGACGACTATGCCTTCTTCGGGGATAATGCCTTGGGCATTGAATACCAATACTAAGCCTGGTCCGTCTGCTTCACTCACTACTGGGCTGGCTGTGAATCCTACTACTGGCAGTTCAATATTTGTCATACTGTCATCAATTGTTATGGTTACTTGGCTGGCATCGGGATTAACTTGATACTGCTCACCATCGCGGAGGGTATAGGTATAAGTCCGTGGCCCATCTACTTCACCGTTATTAAACACCGGCACTGTAATAGTTGCAGTCTGCTCGGTGATGCGGAAAAGTACGGCACTGACAAATTCATTTGTGCCTGCGATCGCGCCGCCTGTGGTAGTTAAACCAACAGGGTTGAGAGTATCTTCAGGATTACGGGGGTTATCCACCGCCACGTTAAATTGAGCAATGGAGCGTGGTACACCACTATCTAGGTAGACTACAACTCCTCCTTCTGGGGGTGGGCTATCGAGAGTAAAGGTGATGGTAAGGGCTGTTTGTTCTGACTCAAACAGGGTGGTGGGAGTAGCAGAAACACTAACTACTGGCCCAACTCCACCAGGTATTCCATCAGTGACGGTGAAGCTGGCAGAACTCGCTACAGGGTCTACTGCGTAACCTTCTCCTGCTTCTAAGGTGTAGGTAAAGGTAGCGTCGCTTTCTTCTAAGATGTCGTTTAAGACGGGAAGGCTAATTGTTGCCGTCGGTTCGAGGATGGTAAAGGTGAAACTGCTCAGGTCTGTTTCTAGAGCAAACAGATCCAATGTTCCCCCAGTAACTCCAGTCTCTACCAACGGACGATCAAAGCGGTAGAAAGTATTACCTTCGGCATCAAATCGTACTTGCGCCGCCGTGAACTGCCTCATGATGTTGGCAACATCACCTTGTAGACGCACAGTGATGCCTTCGGGGGGAATATCGCCTGTGGTATTGAAGGTTAATGTTAAGACTGTTCCTTCTGCTTCGCTCACTACATCTGGTGATGCTGTGAAGCTGACTACTGGCAGTGGTGCGGCATCAACAACATCGTTAATCGTGAAGGTAACTGCATTCTCACCAGAAACAAAATCATAGCCTGGTACGGGGCTAAGGGTGTAGGTAAAGGTTTCTGCACCTTCTACAACTTCATCTCTAAATAGGGGGAGAGTAATGGTTGCGGTTTGCTGGAGTAGTCTGACAGTAACAGCACTGGATGTAGCATTAGCTCTTAAAAAGCGGACACCATCGAATGATGCACTGAAGACATCAAATTCAGATAGCGATCGCTCTACGCCACTATCAAATGTGACTTCCAACCCTCCTTCTGGGGGTGGTTCACTTAGTTGAAAGGTTAAAACAATACTGTCGTTATTGGCTTCAACTAAATTAGTTGGACTAGCGGTAAAGCTAAGTGTTGGCATAGTTGCTGGTGGGTTAACTGTGATGCTAACTGTCGCTGGGGCAGAATTTACCTTGCTGTCGTTAGCTAGATAGATAAAACTATCTGTACCGAAAAACCCTACATTGGGTGTATACGCAAACGAACCATCAGTATTTAAGCTCAGACTACCGTTGCTTGGTGCTTGTAACACTGCGGCTGTGAGTGGGTCGGCTTGAGCATCAGTATCGTTACTTAAAACACCGTTGGCGACATTTACTACCAATTGCTGACCTGCGTTTGTGCTGTAGCTGTCGTTGACTGCTACTGGCGGGTCGTTGGGTGGTGGCGGTGGTGCGTTAACTGTGATGCTAACTGTCGCTGGGGCAGAATTTACCTTGCTGTCGTTAGCTAGATAGATAAAACTATCTGTACCGAAAAACCCTACATTGGGTGTATACGCAAACGAACCATCAGTATTTAAGCTCAGACTACCGTTGCTTGGTGCTTGTAACACTGCGGCTGTGAGTGGGTCGGCTTGAGCATCAGTATCGTTACTTAAAACACCGTTGGCGACATTCACTACCAATTGACCTGCATCTGTGCTGTAGTTGTCGTTGACTGCTACTGGCGGGTCATTTGGTGGTGGTAGAATAACCGGAGCAAGATTAAATTCTAAGGTGTATGTTGCTGTTGCTCCAGTTTGTTGTAACCAGAAGGTATATTCACCACTAGGCAATCCACCACTAAACCCGATCGCACCTTCGCCTCGACCAAGGTCATCTAAAATATCTGTACCTAGTTGGTCTAAACCTGTCCCAAAGTGACTATAGCCTAAAAGATTTGCCACATTTGTGCCTGTGGGCGGCTCTGTAAAGACACTACCTCTCTGGACTGCGGCAAAAGCGACATCATCTGTGGATTCGTAGGCAGCTAGTACCAGAGAATCGAGTTGATATCCTTCTGGGACTTCAAAAGTAATGTACTCGCGATCGTTTCTGACGGAAGTGGCTGTTAAGGAATTTTTTCCTTCTATCAATGGTAGTACAAGGGGGGCATTGCGATCGCCAGAAATGTCCCCATTAATTGCCTCGTTATAGCTACCAGGAACAGGTGTAACTGGGTTTACATTAATGCTAACTGTCGCTGAGGCAGAATTTACCTTGCTGTCGTTAGCTAGATAGATAAAACTATCTGTACCGAAAAACCCTACATTGGGTGTATACGCAAACGAACCATCAGTATTTAAGCTCAGACTACCGTTGCTTGGTGCTTGTAACACTGCGGCTGTGAGTGGGTCGGCTTGAGCATCAGTATCGTTACTTAAAACACCGTTGGCGACATTTACTACCAATTGCTGACCTGCGTTTGTGCTGTAGCTGTCGTTGACTGCTACTGGCGGGTCGTTGGGTGGTGGCGGTGGTGCGTTAACTGTGATGCTAACTGTCGCTGGGGCAGAATTTACCTTGCTGTCGTTAGCTAGATAGATAAAACTATCTGTACCGAAAAACCCTACATTGGGTGTATACGCAAACGAACCATCAGTATTTAAGCTCAGACTACCGTTGCTTGGTGCTTGTAACACTGCGGCTGTGAGTGGGTCGGCTTGAGCATCAGTATCGTTACTTAAAACACCGTTGGCGACATTTACTACCAATTGTTGACCTGCGTTTGTGCTGTAGCTGTCGTTGACTGCTACTGGTGGGTCGTTGGGTGGTGGCGGTGGTGGTGGAACTTGACTAGGATTATCGTAGAAGTTAACAGTGACCGCGCTAAAACTCGGATCAACTGTATATCCTGCACCAGATTGTAGAGTGTAAACTACGCTTTGTGGTGTTTCTGGAATTCCATCTGGAAAAATGGGCGCACTAACAGTTGCAACTTGAGATGTAATGTTAAAGTAGAACCCTGTAAAGTCAAAGTCTCCCTGTGGAACACCACCACCTGTGAAGGTGAGAGCAAACAAATCCAGTTGCGTTAAGGACTGTGGTACATTACCTCTGAGATAAACTCTCACACCTGTTGGTGGTGGCGGCTCACTTAGCTCAAATCTGAAGGTAAGTGTAGTATCTTGAGTCTCTATGAGGGTTGTAGTATTGGTTGTAAACTTGACTGTTGTCATAAATAGTTCGCTACAGATGGGTCAATCTCAAATTTGATCGACAGAAATAATTGCGTTACTATTCCTCCAAAGTCTTAAAAAGGATCACATCATGTCATCTAAAAAACTTAAAGCAGTCCCATTCAACTGAATATTGGACAATTTAAACTAGTCAACCCCTTCCCTCTGGGACACTTCGTTTAGCTTGCTTTGCTACGCAACGCTGTCGCGAACCACAAAGTGTTACGGGGAATTCAAAAAAGGTTATGTAGAGTAGATATAGCTAATAGCATCAAGTTTTTCTGAGGACTGAAGCTATTAAGCTCACTATCCTACCTAGCTTCACTATCATCTCTTTGCCAGGCTCAAAATGAGTTTGCTAGAAAGCACGATATTGACAGCTAAATAACTAGCTAGATATGACATCCCTAGGTCTAATCTAGGATGATGAAATTATTCAAGTAATGATGCTCTCATCGTGACAAAATTACTGGGTGTCAAGACCAGTATTAGACACCCTGAGTACAACAATGAATAAGATTGATGATTCTTTATTGCAATTTATTCTTGATAGTTAGAATCATACTATAAATAGTAACACATCCGTAATTAATCGGATATATGAATTATAAAATTTCCGTAAAGTCTGTTTTACTCAATATATTTTCGTAGAGAGAAATAGTTTGTGCAAAATTTGCATGAATTAAGAAGGTTTGGGGACTAGGAATTTTAGATTTTAGATTTTGGATTGAATAATCTAAAATCCACTCATTGCAAATCCACTCATTGAAAGGCTGGGGAAGGGAAGGGAGAATTTACTTCTCCAGATCCTCAGCCTCTCCTCTCTCTTACTCTTGGTCTGACTGTGAGCCATGTACCGAATGTTAGCAGCACACCAAGTATCATTCCTGGTTCTGGGACTGATATGGGGGATTGATACCGTCGTAGGGTAGTTAGTGTTGCACCTGCTAAGTTTTGGCTAGAACGAGCGTTAATTAATTCAATATAAGTGATGTTTTCCAACGGCGAATACCACATATTGGAGCGATACCCTAGGGTTTGTCCCCGATGGATGTACCAAAAGCGATTGGGGGATTGCATAATACCGATGCCCAGACCATAAGCAGAATAATTCTCTGATGTGATGGGGCTGATGGTGGTTAGCATTTGTTGGAGGGTGTCGGGTTCTAATAGCTTTCCACCTATCAAGGCATGAATGAAGGTGGCTAAATCGCTGGTGTTGGAAACCATTGCCCCAGTAGACCAAGCCCAAGAGAGATTAGCCCCAGAAATATCGTTGAGTGTGCCATCTTGATCGAAGTCCCAATAACCCCTGACGTAGCCGCCAGGAATGGCTTCTTCTTCCGCAAAGAAGGTGTTGCTCAGGGCTAAGGGGTCGAGGATGCGATCGCGGATTTCTTCAGCAATACTATTATTTGTCGCTGCTTCTACTACCATACCCAACAGCAAATAGTTGGTGTTGGAATATTGCCAAGAATCTCCCGCCTGAAAACTCGCTTCCAAGCCATCAATGAATCTCACTAATTCTATTGGTTGCCAGCGATTGAGAAATACGCCTGGGTTAACAGGAGCCCATCTAAACAATACATCTGTATAATCAGGAACGCCGCTTGTATGGTTCAAGAGTTGGCGTAGGGTAATCTGATCAGCGTTGGGAATCCAGTCAGTTACAGATGTTGGTAGTTGGTCAATCAATTTATCTTCTAAACTCAGGATGTCTTCTTCGACTAGTTGTAGTGTAGTAGTAGCGACAAAGGTTTTAGTAATACTACCAATTTCAAAGCGATCGCTAGGCTGTAATTCTCTACCTGTTGCTTGGTTTGCTACCCCACTAGCCCCAAACCAAGTTCCTTTGGGGCTAATAATTGCTAAAGATGCTCCTGGAATGTTTTCCCGTGCTTGATCTAAGGCTGTTTGTAACTGTTATCCTAGGTCTTTATTGACAGGATTGGTGAGGGTAATGGACTGACTCGATTCAGTCGTCAAAGTTGCCGCTTGTGCGATCGCGTTCCGCTCAGTGTAGCTGATCGCTGGAGCAAACAATAGGGCTGAGGTCAGAATAGTTGTGCGAAAGATTTTCGAGAGCATAGTATTAATTAACGTTAATTTCTTTAGATATACAAAGCCGTATATTGTGACAATAAATCTAACAACTGTAGGCGATTTTCATGAATGAAAAAATGGTTTCCTGGTAACATTTGCAACGAGAAATCACTAATTGTATGTTCTTGCCATGCTACTAGTTCTGCTTGATACACTTCCACATCTGCAAGTCCTCCAAAGGCTGTAATTGCACAGGATAGTGGTGCAAATTTGGTATAAATATAAGTTTCTAAAACTGCAAAATCTGATCTTAAAGTTGGTGACATTAATTCCATTAATTCGCTATTTTCTAAGATGGCGTCTGGTGTACCATTAAATCGGCATAATTCTTGCAGAAACTCCAATGTTGGTAAATTATTAATGGGTGGTTTTGTCTCTGGGATATGGGGCGCACTTGCACCAGAAACAAATAAATGTACTGGTGTTAAACCATAAACTTGCTGTAAATAACGCGCCAATTCAAAACATATTAACCCGCCCATACTATGCCCAAAGAAAGCAAAGGGCTGATTTAAATTTGGTAAAATTGCTTGACTGAGTGCATTTATTAAAGGTTGAAGACGATTAAAAGCTGGTTCTGATAACCGATTTTCTCTTCCTGGTAACTGCACGGCACAAACTTCTATTTTGGTGTTTAATTCTTTGTACCATTCCCGAAAAATTCCTGCTCCACCTCCAGCATAGGGGAAACAAAATAATCTCAGTTTGGCTTGGGGATTTGGTTTAGGGAAAATGAGCCAAGGATTGTTAATTTTGGTATGGTTCACGATGGATGTAAAGAGAAGTAGGGTGTTTTATGACCTAACTTTTCACGGTATCTGGAAAACCTCTCTCTAAATCTCTCTCCTGCGAGGAAAGAGACTTTGAAATCCTGGTTTGGAAGTTAGATTTTCCGTGGACTTTTCCACATGACGTGAAAAGTCAGGTGTTATGACAGTGTAAATATTTGAGGTTTGGAGAGAGTATAAATTACATGGCGTTACGCGTTGCTTTAACGCACCCTACAACTGTTTCCTAATTTGATTAATTTAAACCACTCGCGAAAAGGTAAAATGGACGCTTGCCACAGATGATTATAGGTTTCTTTTGTTGTCAGTCCAGTAGCTGGAAACTCACCTTTTTGGGGATGACAATAAGAGCCAAAAACTATGTCCCAAACTGGGAAAAATACGGCATAATTTTTATTAATATGTTGGGGTTGAAATGAGTGGTGAATTCTATGGTACTGTGGACTAGCAATTATTGGTGAGAAAGAACCGAATCCTAAACGTAAATTCATATGGATGAATTGCAGCCATAGAATTTCCATGAAGGCTAGTAACCCAGCTTCTATAGGTTTAATATTAAACAATAAATTCATCGGCAGGACTATAAAGAAGATTACTAATGGTTCTTCTAACCAATGTACTCGTCTAGTGCTGGTGACATTTAAGGAAACTTCACTATGATGAAACTTATGTTGTCCCCATAAAAATGAATTGGTATGTTGTAATCGGTGAAACCAATAATAGAAAAAATCAACAATTAAAAAGTAAAGAATTATCCCGATAACTGTTTCTATCCAATTGCGAGGTGCTGGTAAATTAAGATAAGCTCCACCTAACCAAGTGCGGGTTATTCCTACCAATGTAGCAATACCAGCCGCATTCATTACAAATGCCAACAAAGTATAGACAACATACCATTTTAGGTTAAAAATTATATGACGAAATGGTTGATTGGGTTCGGCTGGACGCAACCTTTCTAATAAAATAAACACACCATACATCAGAAACCCCTTCAGCATATATTTCACAAAGCTGAAGACAGCATCAATCCATTCCATGATGAATTAACCTATTTTTTGTGTAGAAAAGACGGATTTTGCTATATTGGAATGATTCTACTAATCTACCACAAGTATGGCTAACTTAGTCGCAAAATTATCTCAAGTTATGCAGTGAGGATATGATGATAAATTGGAGTATTTTTTTGGCTGCACTCGGCAGTACAAGTATTGAATTTTTGGAAGTGGTAGCGATCGCCTATGCTATTGGTAGCTCTGGTTATGTTAGAGAAGCCATTTGGGGTTCAGTTGTTGGCTTGATGATAGTATTATCAGTGGCGATCGCTCTCGGCACTGGGTTACAATTCTTACCACTACAGCCATTACAAATCTTGATTGGGGGGTTGTTGCTGTGGTTTGGTTGGGGATGGGCGAAGAAGTCTGTACGCCGACTAGCGACGGGAAGGCGTGCAGGTTGGATTGATGATCAAGTATTAGAGAAAGAGGGTATTGTTTTAGATCAGGAATCCACAGGATTTAGCAAGCTCAATTTCCTGATTATGACTAAAAGCGTTGCGCTGGAGGCCTTGGAAATCTTTGTGATTGTCATCACCTTGGGTTTAGCAACGAGTGCATGGTATGAGGCGATCGCGGCTACAGGGTTAGCTTTGTTATTATCATTAGTATCGGTAGTTTTCTTGCATCCATATTTGGTGAAACTGCCAGAAGTGCTAATCAAACTGGGTGCAGGAATTATGCTCAGTGCGATGGGGACTTTCTGGTTAGGGGAAGGTATGGGGTTAGAATTTCCTTTTGATGAATTTTTTATCTTGATTTTAATTACTTTATATAGTCTGACTGCCGGAATTTCCGTGTATTGGTTCAAAAATCAACCTGTAACATGACAAAAGTAGATGATGATTGTCGTTACTGTTCCGTAGTTTCTAAAGCTAACCGAGAAGACCCCATTGGAACAGCCGGTACAGTAGATGAATGGTTGCTGGTGGAAGTACCCCAACCTTGGAAAACCCATCTTTGGGAAGCAAAACCACAATTTCAACCACTGCTGCAAGTTGTGGAGAAGTTGGCATCTCAGCCTATACGATACTTTAAAACTAGACTATTAGCGATCGCGCCTGATAAAACCCACACTCACCCAGAACTCGTCCGCGTCTTTCACTACAAGCGTCCCGCCAAGATATTTGCTCAATACACCAAACAGGAATATTTACTTCCCCTCGCGCAAGTTGCACCCCTTGTAGAAGCTTTATTATTCCAACCCCGTCAACTCATTCGCTTTCAGCAATACCAGCAACCCACAGAACACATTCGAGAAATTCTCATCTGTACCCACGCGAACTATGACCGAGCCTGTGGAAGATTTGGTTATCCTCTTTACAAACAACTACGCAAGCAATATGCTACAGAAAATCTGCGCGTGTGGCAAACCAATCATTTTGGCGGACATCAATTTGCACCGACATTAATTGATTTTCCCAATGGACAAGTTTGGGGACATTTGGAGATTGATATTTTAGATTGTTTAATTTATCGCCAGGGTGATGTTGACCAATTACGTCCTTTCTATCGCGGTTGGACAGGGTTGAGTAAATTTGAACAAATAGCAGAACGGGAAATTTGGATGCAGGTGGGTTGGGATTGGTTGAACTATGAAAAAACTGGACGCATCCTAGTACAAGAGGAAGGAGGGATGAAAAAAAAGCTTCTGAAAAGTATCTTTAAGCGTCTTCCCTGTCCCAAATTCAAACTTTTAGTAGAACGCTGGAACGAGCAAGCAACCTGGGTGAAATTGGAAATTAGCTATACCAGTAAAGATGGTAACAAATGGGGTACATACTCAGCCATCGTTAAACAAACCGGAATAGTCACCACAAAACTCAAATCCGGCGATGATGCACCCTTGGCGAGTGTGAATCAGTATAGTATTGAAGAGTTGCGAAACTAGAGTATTGGGGACTGGGAAAAATAATGTGTGATAAATGATGTCTCCGTAATCACGAATCACGAATCACGAATCACGAATCACGAATCACGAATCACGAATCACGAATCAC